>CAIYQH010000536.1 GCA_903928285.1 uncultured Bacteroidales bacterium | reverse complement strand
TTATTTAATAAAATTTTAATGAATAGAGTAACGACCTCGTTTTGTGCTGTATGCAAAAATAAAACAGGACAATCCCTGTGCTTTTCAGCGAAAATTGCCTCCTGTTAATTTTGCGGGTTTTATTCAGGGTCTGAACGACCTACCTCCCCCTCTCAGCCCACCCGACCAGCCTGCCATACTGCTCGCCGACCACCTTGTCGACGATGGCGGCCCATTTCTGGGCGCCGCCGGCGATATAGCCGCCGATGGTGTAGGTCAGGGTTAGCCTGGAGAGTCCGCCCTCCTTTTTGATCACGAAGGTCATGATCCCTGTTACGGCGAGCCCTTGGAGCGGACCAATACCGCCCTCCATGCGCAGCATCTTCCCCGGGTTAGCAAAAATTACGGTCATATGCCTGACGCCCCCGCCATTGGAGAGCTTTTCGCAGAAACAGCCATTGGCGGCGGGCTCGATGGAGAGATTGGCCGCGCTCCCCGACCACGTGTGCTCAGGGCTCCACCATTTGCCGATATCCCTTACCAGGAAGGTATAGAGACTGTCGGGCGTAACTTTTACCAGCTTCTCAAATTTCACGGTAAAGCCCGAAGAGGTGCTGTCGGTTACCACCGCATAGGACTGATACGATGCCAGGATGAGGAAGATCAGGATGATCACAAATTGCAGGATTGTTTTCATAAAGATAAAATTGTACAGGTTAATATTTATTCTTTCAGGCCGGGCGGGATAACCCGTTTACCGTCACGCTACTCCGACTCACCCTGGCAGACTACTGTCAACGGTCAGGACATCATTTTATTACGATGCTGGTTCTCCAGGTTCTGTCATGCTGATTTACTGACAAAATGGATATTCCAGGGGCGAAATCGGAAACGTTCACGGAAGTGTTTGTGGCCGTTTCATAGATTTCCTGTCCCGATGCCGTGAAAACCGAGATGCGGTATGGCTCGCCGGGAAAAGGTAAAACAACGGTGAACATCGTATTTGCAGGATTCGGATAGACCGCTAACTCTCCTTTCACAGGCGGTTCGTCATATCCCGCCGCACTTTTCCTGTATCTCAGGAAAATCCTGTACAGCCCTGAATTATCTTTCTGATGATAATATATTTTTTGCATGTCAGCAGAAATAGTGACTGCTTCCGGGAAGTAACCGGGATTTGACCGGATAACCATCGGAGGGCTGAAAATCCCGTCAATGCTTTTTCTGACGGAGACACAAATTTCGGTATTAACGGTGTTTTTCTGCAAACGTGTATAATAGAGTTCAAACCCATCGTTTGATACCTGGGGTGCATAAACAAGATAGTTTAGGGTATCGTTTATATTTTCAAGGATGGTGTCGTACCCTGAAAGCTTGTGGAACGTTGAGTCATTCGTTTTTTGGGCAATCCCGATTCCCGATTCACAAGGCACGCCCGCACAGCTTGTATTGGAGAAGTCAAACTTCGCATTGCAATAGTAGAGCAGGTTCCCCTTTAAATTTATGGATGCATCCATGATCAGCCAGCCAAAAGGATAATTAAAAAGATAGCGGTTGAAATCGCCGTAAACGCGGGTAATGGCTGAAACACTTCCGCCCGAATAAACTCCCCTGTGCAGATTTTCCATGGAGGCCGGATAACCCCTGAGGAAGGTCCAGAAGAAATTGTTCAGCGAGTCGAGCGAAGCCACTGCATCCAGATGACCCGGCGAAGGGTCATAGGTTCCCCCGACCATGCCCATATAATTGAAGGCGCTGTCGCTGACCCTGGTCGCATAATAAAGATTGGTATTTCCTCCCGCATTAAGGGAATTGAAGAACAGGGTGTTCCCGTCGGGGGAGATGAAGGGTTCCATCGCATCAAACGTCAGTCTGGCAATGGCAACTTTTATTTCAGGTCCGAATTGGGGATAGGTTTGGGAATAGCTTTGCCCTGTGGCAAAAAAAGCAAGTAGCAGGAAAATAAGTTGCCTGAGCTTTGTGACTTTGGCCATTGTATTGCAAGGTGGTTCAGGACAAAGATACGTTTTGTTTTTTGATGGTTGAAATTCAGGGGCGCGCGGGGGGAGAAACTTTTTCACCACATGAGGCACAATAGGGCACAAAAGAAAAAAAGAGGAAAATATTTCAGGGTAAAGTGAAAAGTACGAAATTTGAAAGCGGAAATATCCGCTACAGAATAGGAATATTGAATCCTATACGGGTCCGGAGACAAATTTATCAAATATGAAAAACCTGGTTCTGATCGCCATGATCCTCTTTTTAATGGCAGGATGCAGGAAGCATCACGACACGGCAACCAATTCGCCGCCCCTCGTACCGGTCCATATTTTCAAGGGCATTTCGGTGATCAACAATGTCGGGCAGATCACCGGCGTTTGGGGCACCGAAGATGACGACTGGCGGAACGACGCGAAATGGACTGCCGAAGAGTTTGCCCTGGTGAACTTTCCCGACACCATCAGCCTCAACGGCACCTACATCCGCGATACCACCGGCTGGAATACCGGAACGGGGATCCATGAGCGGCCGGAGAATATCGTGATCACCTATCCCAACCCGGTATATGATTTTGCAGAAATGGTCTACCGCGGTCTCGGGCTGCTGAAGTTCAAGGCCGTCATCGTCGACAAAAATTACAACCGGATGTTCACCTATTGCTGTAAAGACAGCATGGCCAGCCTCCTCCTGGATCTATCCGACACCGCGAAATTCAAAAGCGGGACCATCTACAGGATGTATTACACCCTCTCCGCCAAAGACAGCCTGAACTTTATCAAAGGGCACGGCGATATCCTGGTATGCAGGCAGGCATCCCCGCTTTATTGCAAAGGCAATGTTCCCTGACCAGGCAGCAGATAAGGCAACTCTGAACTGTCAGTGTTTCGGCGCATCCTTTTTGCAGCAGGCCGGCAGCTTTTCATAGGCGGCCTTGTCGCAGGGAATGGTGTCGGCATCGTATCCCAGTTTGGATATCTTCTTACGCAGGGTTTCCGGGTTGGTGGCCTTTGTGTTGTACCGGATGGTAACAATCTTCGTGTCAACATCCAGCGTCACATCCTTCACCCCCTTGTCATAGGCAAGTCCGTTTTCGATCCGATCCTTGCATTGCTTGCACATGGCCGAAGTCTTGATTTGGATCGATTCGATCTTCTTCTCCTGAGCAAATGCCTGTGCCGACCACATCATCACCGTAACCAGGATGAGCAAGGCTGAAAGATAAGTGTTTGTCTTTTTCATTTGATTTTTGAATTATGGATGAATAAAAATTTTTGCTGTTGAAATTACTGATGATCATGATTCTCATGCTGCAATACCGAAACCTTCAACTGCCGTAAAAAGGCCTCTCCCGGCGAAATTAAATGACCTCTCCCCGACTGGCCATAAATGACCTCTCCCCGACTGGCCATAAATGACCTCTCCCCGACTG
>CAIYQH010000535.1 GCA_903928285.1 uncultured Bacteroidales bacterium | reverse complement strand
GGGTGAATTTCCATACATCCACCCCGGCGCCAGCCTGGAGCGACCAGTTAACCGAACTGAAATCTCCCTTGGTAAGAGGGCCCAGGCTGTTGTTGACCCCACCCTCCTCGATACTTTTATTGATCACAAAGGATGCTTCCGGGCCTGCCAGGACCCTGACGTTCACCATTCTGAGATCAAGAACCTTAATCCCGATCAAAACAGGAACATCCAGCGACCCGATCTTGACGGTTTGTTTCCAATTCTGGGTGTTACTGGTAAATACGCCTCCCTGGGTGGTATAATAAAGTTCAGGCTGCAGGTAGAGCTTTTTCCCGATGCGGACAAAGGCGCCAAACTGCATGCCCGATTTAAAACTTGTCGTGACCGAATCGATGTTGGCGGAGAGTTTGGAGGCATTGTAGCCGACCTTGACACCTATATTGAGTTGCCCGAACATGGTTTCAGCGGTAAAGATTGCCGGCAGCAATACCAGCAGGATAACGATGATCTTTTTCATGGAAAGTTGATTTTAGTTAACAGGTCAAAATTAAAAATTATAAATTACAAAACGCAAAATATTGTTTGCAACTGTTACCTGTGAAATCGAGGGGACTGGCGTGGAATCAGCCCGGAATTGTGAATTTCGTTTATCCCGGGTGATATTCCGGAAAACAGCCCGTCTGCAGTGCTTCTGCAAAGTACACAAAACGGGAGGGTAGGGGGTACCTCATCCTGCCCGAATTCGGATCAGGAGGAATTTCCATAGGGCACAGAATTTCGGAATCATATTTCACATCTCACGTCTCACCTTCAATAACTTATCAATAAAGTCAAAGATGAAGATAATAATAGCGGGCGAAAATGTGAAATCTGAAATAACAAATCTGAAATCACAAAATGTGAAATCTGAAATGAGGTATCCGGGATACGATGCCTTTATATGCAGCAGGTAATTAGGGCGGAAAATTAACTGATCATATCGAATCCGGTATAGGGAACCAGCGCCGGCGGGATCCTGATCCCGTCGGGGGTCTGGTTGTTTTCAAGCAGGGCGGCAACGATACGCGGGAGCGCCAGCGCGCTGCCGTTGAGGGTATGGGGCATGTTCATCTTCCCGTTTTCATCCTTGAACCGCAGCTTCATCCTGTTTGACTGGAAGGTCTCAAAATTGGAGACGGAGCTGACCTCCAGCCATCTGGTCTGGGCCGATGACCACACCTCCATATCGTAGGTCAGCGCCGAGGTGAAACTCATGTCGCCGCCGCAGAGTTTAAGCACCCGGAAGGGCAGCTCGAGTTTACGCAGCAGGCCGGTAACGTAGGTTTTCATCTCCTCCAGAACCTCGTAGGAATGTTCGGGATGGGCGATCTGCACAATTTCGACCTTGTCGAACTGGTGGAGCCTGTTCAACCCGCGCACATCCTTGCCGTAAGAGCCTGCCTCACGGCGGAAACAGGCGGAATAGGCAACATTCTTCACAGGAAGTTCCTGCGCCTTCAGGATGGTGTCGCGGTAGATGTTGGTCACAGGTACTTCGGCCGTGGGGATGAGGTACATATCATCGAGACCGACGTGGTACATCTGGGCATCCTTGTCGGGCAGCTGCCCTGTCGCGTAAGCCGATGCGGCATTGACCATATAGGGAGGCTGAACCTCCTGGTAGCCGGCTTTGAGCGCCTCCTCCAGGAAAAAGTTGATCAGGGCGCGCTGTAACCTGGCTCCCTTGCCTTTATATAATGGAAATCCGGCACCGGTGATCTTGTTGCCTGTGATAAAATCGATCAGGTCGTATTTCGTGGTGAGATCCCAGTGAGGAACTGCCGTGGCGGCAACCGGCACGATCCCGCCCTCCTGCGATACCACCAGGTTGTCTTCAGGCGTTTTGCCACCCGGAACCGAAGGGTGGGGGAGGTTGGGTACCCTGACCAGCACCTCATCAAGTTCTTTTTTTATCTCTTCAAAGGATTGATCCAGCGATTTTGCCTTTTCTTTCAGTTCTGCCGTTTGTTCCTTCAGCAGGTTTGCCTCTGCGCTTTTGCCCGACTGAAACAGCAGTCCGATCTCCTTCGCCAGGATATTGCTCTGTGCCTGCAGGTCGTCAAGTTTTTTCTGGGTTTCCCTGCGCTGGTCATCCAGCTGGACGATTTTTTGGATAACCTCGTTGCCGTTGAAATTTTTAATGGCCAGGCGGTCGATCACCTCCTGCTGATGTTCCCGGATATAATTTAATGAAAGCATAGGGAGTATTATTTAATGAACAAAAATAGGCAAAAACAAGCAGACAATAAAAAAAACGGCATGGGTTAACCCACACCGTTTTGCAAAGGATGATGCGAAAACACGGACCGTGTGCCGCAATACTTTAATTGACCGATTCTTCCATCGGAAGGATGGAGACAAAAGAGCGGTCGCTTCTTTTCTTTTTAAACTCCACGATGCCGTCGATGAGGGCGAAGAGGGTATGG
>CAIYQH010000534.1 GCA_903928285.1 uncultured Bacteroidales bacterium | reverse complement strand
GGGGAGAGATCCTGTATGCGGGTGTGGCGTAATTGGTAGCCGCGCAAGACTTAGGATCTTGTGCCTTCGGGCGTGGGGGTTCGAGTCCCTTCATCCGCACAGTTTTTGTTTTTACAACCATTACAACACCTCATTTCATGAACATTACCAAAGAAAGTACAGGAGCGCTGACCGCCATTCTCAAAATTGAAATTGCACCTGCCGATTACAGTGCAGCCGTTGAGAAACAAATTACCGATTATAAACGTAAAGCCAATATTCCTGGTTTCCGTCCGGGTCATATCCCTACGGGCCTTATCAAAAAAATGTACGGTAAAGCCATCCTGGCCGACGAAGTAAACAGGCTGATCTCCGATAACCTTGTCAACTATATCAAGGAGGAAAAACTTGATATTCTCGGCAATCCTATCCCAAACCTTGAGAAAAACGAGGCGATTGATTTCGAAAATCAGGATACCTTCGACTTCTATTTCGATCTTGGGCTTGCTCCCGAATTTTCAGTACCGACCGACAAGGACATGGATATCCATGACTACAGCATTATCGTAGATGATGAGATGGTTAACAAGTACATCGACGACACGCGTAAACGCTTTGGAAAACCGGTGCAGGAAGTGACTCCGTCTGAAGAAACAACAGTGGAAATTACCGAAGGGGACAAACCTGAAGAGGTTAAAGAACCCGTCGTGGAACCTGCCGAAATGACCCCCGAGTTTTTCAACATGGTCTATCCCGGCCTTGACCTGCAAACGGAAGAGGATTTCCGCAAACAGGTTAAGAAGGATGCAGCCATGAGTTTCACCACCGAAACCGATAAACTCCTGTTCAATAATATTACCGAAGCACTGGTTAAAAATACCGAATTACCCCTGCCCGATACCTTCCTGAAACGCTGGCTGCTGGATAATAATGAAGGTAAATATACGCCAGAAGAGATTGAAACAAACTATTCCTCCTTCTCCGAATCGATGAAATGGCAGCTTATTGAAAACCGGCTGATCAAGGATAACGGGATCGAAGTCACCGATGCAGACATCCGCACCTATATCAGCACCTATATGCTGCGCCAGATCAATATGAACGACCTGGATCCCGAGATGCAGAAACGGTACGAATCCATCATCGATACCTTTATGCAAAACAAAGAGCAGGTGCAACGGATCAACGACCAGCTTTACAACGGGAAACTGATGGACTATTTCAAAGCCAACATCGTCGTACACCCGAAAGAGGTGACCTACGACGAATATATCGCCCTGGCCTCAGCCCTGCACAAGCATGATGAAGAACATGATCACGACCATAATCATGGAGATGACCACGGGCACGATCACGACCACGGACATGACCACGGACACGATCACGATCACACGCATTAAACCATCACCGCTAACTCACAACCACCATGGACGAATTTTCAAAATATGCCATCGGTCACAAAGGCATCAACCGCCTGACCCTGGAAAAATACAAATCCATCTCATCCAATTACATATCGCCCACCATCATTGAGGAGCGTCAGCTGAACATTGCCACCATGGACGTGTTTTCACGGCTGATGATGGACCGCATCATCTTTCTGGGGGTTCCCATCGACGACTATGTGGCCAACATCATCCAGGCACAGCTGCTCTTTCTTGAGTCGGTCGATTCGCGAAAAGATATCCAGATCTACCTGAACACGCCGGGTGGCTCTGTATATGCAGGCCTTGGCATCTACGACACCATGCAGTATATCAATCCCGATGTGGCTACCATTTGTACCGGCATGGCCGCATCAATGGGCGCCATCCTGTTATGTGCCGGTGAAAAGGGCAAGCGTACCGCCCTGAAACATTCCCGGATCCTGATCCATCAGCCGATGGGAAGCGCCGAGGGACAAGCCTCCGATATCGATATCACCGCCCGGGAGATCCAGAAACTGAAAAAGGAGTTGTACGAGATCATTTCCCTGCATTCAGGCGAATCGTATAAAAGGATTCTTAAGGATGCCGACCGCGACTACTGGATGACGAGCGAAGAGGCCCGTACCTACGGCATGATCGATGAAATTCTCATCCGCTCCAAAAAAGAAATTTAAGGGATAATCATGGCAAAAACGGTCGAAAAATGTTCCTTTTGCGGTCGCGAAAAACGCGAAACCCGCATGCTTATTGCCGGGCTTACCGCTCATATCTGCGATAGTTGTATTGAACAGGCACAAACAATCCTGCATGAAGAACTGGCTTCGGAAAAATCGAAGGCTCTTCCTGAGTTTACCCTTCTGAAACCTCTGGAGATCAACAAATACCTCGATCAGTTTGTGATCGGGCAGGATGAAGCGAAAAGGGTCATTGCCGTTGCGGTTTACAACCATTATAAGAGAATAAACCACGTTAAGGATGTTGCCAATGACGATGTCGACATCGAAAAATCAAATATCGTGGTTGTCGGGGAAACCGGCACCGGAAAAACCTTACTTGCCCGGACCATTGCCCGGATGCTGAATGTCCCCTTTTGCATTGCCGATGCCACGGCGCTTACCGAAGCCGGTTATGTTGGGGAAGATGTTGAAAGCATCCTTTCACGCCTGCTCCAGGTTGCCGATTTTAACCTGGCAGCGGCCGAACGGGGAATCGTTTTCATTGATGAGATTGACAAGATTGCCCGCAAGGGCGATAACCCCTCCATCACGCGCGACGTAAGCGGCGAGGGGGTACAGCAGGCCCTGCTGAAGATGCTCGAGGGTTCGATCGTCAACGTCCCGCCCCAGGGCGGCAGGAAACATCCTGAACAGAAGATGATCCAGGTAAATACCCAGAACATCCTGTTCATCACCGGGGGCGCATTTGACGGCATCGACAAAAAGATATCCAACAGACTGCAAACAAACAAGATCGGCTATAAGACCGATAAGAAGCAGCAGAACATCGACAAGGACAACCTGCTGCAGTACATCACCCCTGTTGACCTGAAAGCCTTCGGGCTGATCCCGGAGCTGGTGGGCAGGCTTCCTATCGTCACCTTTATGCATACCCTTGACCGGAAAACACTGAGGCGTATTCTCACCGAACCGAGAAATTCGCTGATTAAACAGTATACCAAGCTTTTTGAACTCGATAATATCAAACTGACCTTCGATGATGAAGCGTTGGATTTTATCGTGGAAAAATCCATAGAATTCAAACTGGGAGCCCGGGGTTTACGCTCAATCCTGGAAGGGATTATGACCGATGCCATGTTTGAATTGCCCTCCAAACCCAGTGTGAAGTCACTGAACGTCACAGCCGCCTTTGTCGAAGAGAAGTTCCGGAAAACCAGCATGGCACATTTAAAGGTTGCCTGATACCAAACCCGGCATGGTTTTCGTTATCCTGAAGATCTTTATGAACCGGGAATTCAATGAAAAACGGAATCCTTAGCGTTATTTTCATCTTCTTTTGTCTTAACCTGGCCTTTTCACAGGATACTGCTAAAATAGTGACTTCAACGCAAGTTGTTGACGGCGATACCCTTACTTTGATTGACATCAAACCTGTCGTCATTTTTCCACCCGTAAAGCAGGGAACCAGGCGGGAAACGATCCGTTATGACAAGCTGGTGTATAATGTCAAACTGGTCTATCCTTATGCAAAAATGGCCGGCGAAAAGCTGAAGATGTACAAGGCAGTCCTGGATACGATTCCTACCGAAAAGGGACGGAAAATATATATAAAAAAGGCTGAAAAGGAGCTGGAGGCAAGGTTTGGGAATGAGATCAAGGAGCTTGATTATGCCCAGGGAAAAATCCTGATCAAGCTAATCTATCGTGAAACAGGCAACTCCACCTTCGATATCGTAAAGGAGCTCCGCGGGGGGTTCTCTGCCTTTATCTGGCAAACTCTAGCAAGGATATTCGGCTATGACCTGAAAACAAACTATGACCCTGGCGGCAGCGACCAGGCTATTGAACAAATCGTATTAATGATCGAAGCAGGAGCAATTTAGTTTTTATTTTCATCGAATGAGTTAACTTTACCGTCGAATCCCTGGTTGCAGCATGAAACTTTCAATCGTCATCGTCAATTACAACGTTAAGTACTTCCTCGAGCAGTGCCTGCATTCAGTTCAGAATGCATGTCACGGACTTGACACTCAGGTATTTGTAGTTGACAACGATTCAGTTGACGGTTCCGTGAAGATGGTAAAGGAGAAATTTCCGGAAGTCCTGCTGATTGAAAACAAGGACAACAAAGGCTTTTCTTCGGCCAACAACCAGGCGATCCGCAAATCCACGGGAGAATATATCCTGCTGCTGAATCCTGATACCATCGTGGAAGACGATACCCTGCGGAAGGTCGTTGATTTCATGGATGAGCACCCCGATGCCGGCGGACTTGGCGTCAAGATGCTGGATGGCAAGGGAAAATTCCTGCCTGAAAGTAAACGCGGCCTGCCCTTGCCATCGGTTGCCTTTTTTAAAGTGTTCGGGCTCTCTGCCCTTTTTCCCCGGTCGAAGATTTTCAGCACCTACCATCTCGGCTACCTTGACAAGGACAAGACCCATGTCGTGGATGTGCTGGCCGGCGCCTTTATGTTGCTGCGAAAAACGGTCCTCGATAAGATCGGGCTGCTTGATGAAGCCTTTTTTATGTACGGAGAGGATATCGACCTGAGCTATCGCATAACCGAAGCAGGCTATAAGAATTATTACTACCCCGGGACCAGGATCATCCATTACAAGGGCGAAAGCACCAAAAAAAGCAGTCTCAATTATGTCTTTGTGTTTTACAATGCCATGATCGTCTTTGCGAAGAAGCATTTCTCAAAGGAAAACGCCCGCGCCTTCTCG
>CAIYQH010000533.1 GCA_903928285.1 uncultured Bacteroidales bacterium | reverse complement strand
TGGAAATCGTAGCAGCGGAAAATATTTGGCTGAATCCCAATAATGTCACAAAGACCGTTGCGGCCAACCTGCCCTCATATCTTGGCGCCTTCAATAAGATAATGGGAAAGCTTTCGGTGACATGTCCTTCCGGAGGCTGCGGCGAGTGGGACAGGGTGGCCAGCGTGGATCTGAAAGGGCATGACGGCAATTGGTATGAGATCATCCGTTATATCACTCCTTATGGCGTAGCATGTTCACACAACATCGATCTTACGGATTATATGTCATTGTTGCTGGGGAAGGCAGAATTCAGATTTAATTGCAGTACACTCGACAATGGGTATAATTATAAACTGACCCTGACCTATACAAAGGGAACCCCGGAATATTTATACAGCTCAGTCCATGAAGTATGGAATAACATCTATCCATTCGGCGAATATGGCAATCTCCAGCCCGTAGAGGTCAAAAACTATGAGTTTCCTGTGGATGCTGTTGCCGCCAAATTGAAACTCATCTCTACCGGGCATGGATGGGGCACACTGAATACCGGTAATGCTGCTGAATTTTACCAAGCCACCCACAACATCTGGGTAAACGGTGTAAAAACCTTTGCTCAGCATAACTGGTATGATTGCAATCCGAACCCCGATGGCTGCCAGCCTCAAAACGGGACATGGTATAATGACCGGGCCGGATGGTGCCCGGGTGCCATTGCTCAGTGGTTTGATTACAACATGACCCCTTATGTCACTGGGAACAATGTGGAGTTGAAATATGTCTTTTATGAAAACTATATCGACCTCTGTAATCCTAACCATCCCGATTGCGTAACAGGTGTCACCTGCAGCAATTGCGCCGATGGATTCAACCCAACCCTGGATGTAGCCTGCAACCTGGTCGTCTTCGCAGAGAACCCGTTATTGACCGGAATGGATAACCGGCAATCATCGGCTTCCTGTTTCAGCGTCCGGCCGAATCCTGCCAGCGGGAGTGTCGAAGTTTATACTTTTAGTTCTCCTGCAAAACAATCTTTCCCGATCCAGCTTCTTACCATGACCGGAACGATGGTCGGCCAGTATGAATGGGATGGAAAGTCAGTAAGGATAAATCTTTCAGGGCTCCCCAAGGGGGTGTATTTCCTGAAGATCCGTACCCCGGATCGTATAGAAATGAAGAAACTTATTGTTCAATAGCCGGATCCCGTCATCCGGCAGTTCTTTCATCAATGTAGCAGAATACTAAAAGGTATTCTTAGTATGTGTCAGGTCTGACAAATACACACCTTCGCCCCCCAGGGGACCGGCAAGACAGAATCGGTTTATCAGCTTGCTCGTCTTTTGGGATTGCAGAAAGTTTTACCGGATAATCCCTCAGGTAATAACCGGGTACTTCCTGAGATATTAATAAATGCTAGCCTCAACCTGTCAAATCCCCCGATCAGGTTCACCGATTTCTATCCTCAATTCATCGGGAATACTCCCCCGTCAACCGAACATACCTGTACCACCCCCTCAAACCGATATATCTTTGCCTCGTCAAACACAAACAACACGAAAAAATGAAAGCAACAACGATAATTTTAGCAGCAGTTCTGACCCTCTCGATGAATGTTCTCTTCGCAAGTAATGACGGAGCCGCAGTGAAAACCGAAATCAATTCGTTTTTCACTTCATTGGCACCCAGTGCTCCTGTAGAAGCAACATTTGAAGAAACTACTGATGCAACTGCTATTGCTTTCATCCTTGCACCAGTTTCTCCGATTGAAGCAGATTTTTCGGATGCTATCTCAGAAACGATTATTGATATCACAGCATTGGCACCAGTTACACCAAGTGAAGCCGATTTTTCTTCAGAGGATGAAACTATCAACCTAAGTGCTCTTGCTCCTGTTACACCCTCTGTCGCTGATTTTTCAGATGGGATCTAAACTCAAAACATAACTCGTATTACGCATTGAAGCCG
>CAIYQH010000532.1 GCA_903928285.1 uncultured Bacteroidales bacterium | reverse complement strand
CAGATCAGTCCCGAGCGGTTGTTGCCGATCATCAGAACGATCGGTCCCTGGTCAGTTCCCAGGTAATCCACATCAAACCACCCTTTTTCATTGCCTTGTCCATCGGTAAAGGAGGGGTTGAAGGCATCCTTGAATCCATATTTCTGGTAGAGCGACTGGCCATAGGTATTATACATCGTCTCGAGCGCAGGAATGCAGATTTCGGGGGCAAAAGGCAGTGAGCCGCCTGCAGCGGCGGGCGCCAGGGTACCGTCATCCACATGGTAGCCGGCAGCAATGCCCCGGGCCGAATTTCCGTCAAAGACAAAATCCTTGCCAGTCCTTTGTGTTTTGGTATAACCGGGTCCGTCGCAGGTGGTAAGGCCCCACAGATAACTGCCGTAACCTGCAAACTGGCCCGGGTTTGCCTTGCAATAGGCCTGCTGCGAGTAGGTGGCCCTGCGGGAGTTTTCGAAATAATCGATCCCCTTCGCCTGCATATAATCATCTTTTATTCCCTTGAAATCGATATAGATATGGGAGTACTGGTGGCCGAACAGCGGACCGAAATTGACGTGGGCAAATCCCCAGGAGGAGGACCAGTTGTACTTCGATGTCCAGGCTTTCCAGCAGGAGGCCGGTATTGGATGGGTAGGGGAACCGATAGCCAGGATCACCAGCACCATCGCTTCGTTATAGCCATAACAATAACCTGGGATAAACCCGCTTTCGGGATGCCAGCCCATACTCAGGACATCCTTGCCATTCAGTACCCAGTTCCAGTCGACACGGCGGTACAGTTTTTCGGCAAGATCGCGGATTTCGGCTTCATCTTCAGCCTCCCCGTCAAAATATTGCAGGCAGGAGAGAATGCCGGCCATCAGCAGTCCGGTGCCGATGGAAGAGAGTTCCGCATCCTTGCAGCGCATCCCGGTATGGATATCGAGGCAGTGATAGAACAACCCGTTGTATCCTCCCACTCCTGTTTTACCGGGTCCCTGCGGCAGATTCCAGAAAAAGTGCAGGGTTTTTAAAACCCTTGCAGCTGCTTCCTTCCGGGTTATATACCCCTGGTCAACTCCGACAAGGTATGCCGTTAATCCGAAGCCTGTCGCCGTGATGCTTGAATTCGACTGGGTCGGCCAGCGGTCAGGGATCAGACCCGAGGTGGTGTCGGCAAGGTCCCAGAAATAGCGGAAAGTCCTGTATTCGAGTTCCTCCAGCGAAAATTTCCGGGGAATATTTCTCGTTGTGTCTGTTTGTTTTCCAGAATTTGCAGAAATGCCGCCGACCGAAAACAGCACCACGAAGATTAACATGAAAAGGGATGACCGGGCCATAGGATATTTTTTCCAAAGATAAGGTCTTAAAACATATTCAGCCTGCTGTTTACCGGAAACTTGCATTCTTCCGTCCGGGGCCATTCTTCAGAGGGAACATCCTCTTCCGGCCAGGCATGCTACCCTGACAGGGTTATCTTTGCTGTCAGGGTAACTTTTGGTCCATTTTTTCCATTTACCCGACCACAAATCATTCCGGGTGGTGATGATGAACCTGATAATTATGTAAGTTTGCGAAGATTATCTTTTTCACATCGAAAAATTAAATTCCTCCTATGAAAAAAGCCCTTTACCTGCTGATACTATTGTTTTTTGCGATGAATCTTGTCCATGCGCAGGAGCCCGTCATGAAACCCAGCGTTGACCAAGCAGTATATTTTGATGTTTCCCCACCCCTTCGCGACATGATGAAATCCGCTCCCGGCCAGTTTGATGCCAGCTGGAAAGATGGAGTCGTCAAAAATTATGTTCACCAGTTTAACAACCAGAATCAGCAGAACCGTAAGGCTGCCGTTACTGATCCCGGATTACAGGATCAGAACGGCTGGTTGCCATCTGATTCCACCATTGTGAATTTTGAAGGGGTTGCCAACATCAGCGGCGCTGTTCCTCCCGATACGCATGGCGAAGTCGGGTTAAATCACTTCTTCCAGGTTATCAACTGTGCCTATGCTGTTTACAACAAGAGCGGGAACCGGATACTGGGCCCGCTGGCCAGCAGTTCCGTCTGGACCGGGATGCCCAACAACGCCAATAGCGGGGATGCCATCGTATTGTACGATGAACAGGCCAACCGCTGGCTTTTTTCGCAGTTCTCGCTACCCAACGGCTCCTCCACAGCCCCTTTTTACCAGATGATTGCGGTTTCACAAACACCCGACCCAACCGGCAGCTGGTATCGCTGGGAATATGAATTTTCAAAGATGCCCGATTATCCCAAATTCGGAATATGGCCTGATGGTTATTACATGTCGGCCAACCTCTTTATGGGTGGCTGGGTCGGTAACGGTGCCTACAGCTTCGACCGTACGGCCATGATCAACGGAGATCCAGGTGCACAGCGGATCTCTTTCACCCTGTCGCCCGGCGGAGAAGGATTTATCACCCTGCTGCCCTCCGACTGCGATGGCACTTTTCCTGTAATGGGCACACCCGACTATTTTACCTATGTCCGTACCGGCGGCACCCAGCGGCTGGGAATTTATGAGTTCCATTCCGATTGGGTAACCCCGGCCAATTCCACCTTCAGCAACAATATCTACCTGCCTGTCAACAGCTTCAGCTTCAATGGCGATGCCGGGACCGGGATCCCGCAAAAGGATTCGGACAAGAAACTTGAAACCCTCTCCGACCGTTTGATGTACCGCCAGCAATACAGGAAATTCAATGGTTATTCCTCCATGGTACTTAATCACACGGTAGATGGAACGGCAGGAAAAGCGGGGGTCAGGTGGTATGAACTCCGCAATTCCGGTACCGGTTGGAGCGTCTATCAGCAGGCCACCTATTCGCCTGCCGATGGTAACTCACGGTGGCTGGCCAGTATCGCACAGGATACATCCGGCACCATCGCCATGGGCTATTCGGTGTCGAGCGCAAGTATTTATCCGGCAATCCGTTATACCGGCCGGCTGAAAAACGATCCTTTGAACCAGATGACCATGACCGAAAAGACCATCATCAACGGGGGAGGTTCGCAAACAGGCAGCTGGAGCGGCCGTTCGCGCTGGGGCGACTACAGCGGTATCAGTGTTGATCCCGCATCCCCGACGACCTTCTGGTTTACAAGCGAATATTATGGCATTACCTCCTCCAACAACTGGCAGACCCGCATTGCGTCGTTTACCTTTGCCAATGTGTTTTCATCGGCCGCCTCCTCCTATCCTTCAATGATCTGCTCGTCGAGCCCCGACTCTTCGCAGCTGAATGCTTATGGATATGGAGGGTCAGGAAATTACACCTATTCCTGGACCTCCATCCCGGCAGGATTCACCTCAACCCTGAAAAGCCCCAAAGTGCGCCCTTCGCTTACCACACAATACATTGCGGCAGTGCATGATGGAAGTCTTGTTAAGCATGATACGACCAGTGTGCTGATCGGCTCTGCTCCCGTTGCCTCTGCAGGAGGCGACACGACCGTTTGCTGGTTTGTTTCACCGGTTCCGATACACGGAACGGCAACAAATTACAGCAAAGTAGCCTGGGGCACGGGCGGCGACGGCCATTTCTCCGATCCGAATACTCTTTCCACCAACTATTATCCCGGTATCCACGACAAGACCAATGGTTCGGTATCGCTGATCATGCTGGTGGTGCCCAATGCCCCCTGCCTGGGCAATATCAGTTGTGTGAAAAAAATCACCCTTGATCCCTGTACCGGAATTGCCGAAAACCATGAAGATGAATCCGGGATCGTCGTGATGCCAAACCCTGCAACCGATAAGATTACCATTACCATTGCTTCACCACCAGCAACCGGAACCCTTACCCTTACCGGCATAGACGGGCGCATTCTCTATTCGGAAACCGTCAGCTGTCCCGGTAGAAAAAACAAAACCCTGCAGGTGGATGTGAGCAGTTTCCCGAAAGGGCTTTACCTGATGAAATTGCAGGGAGAGAATGAGGTTTTGACTACCCGGGTCGTGGTTGATTAATCCTGGCAATGATTTACCCAATGTTTACCATTGAATTCTTTGTGTTCATTGTGCCTTCATTGTGTCATTGTGGTTGAAAATTTGTTCGGGTCCTTAAATTTTGTCAGACTCTAAATTGACAGACTGAAAATGAATAAGCTGGTTGTATTGTTGTTCCTTTAGCCCTGTCTGGTCTCAAACAGACAGAAACCTGAAAAGATCGTTGTCTGATCCTTATGGGTTATGCAAAATGCCTCTTATGTAATTTCTTTTTTTTAAGCAGCTTCAAGAATTGCAATTTTCTTCTTTAACTGATTTCTTTTCTTTTCTTTATATTTCTGTTGGTAGTCTTCCAATGCTTTCGGGTTGAATGCTTCCTTATTGGATACCATTTTGTAATAGATAATGGCAAGTTTACGAGCTGTTGCTACTACCGCCTTCGCTGCTCCGGCTTTTGCCCTTATCCTTCGATAGTGATCGCCTAATGGGCTTTTGCTTTTGTATAAACTATTGGCCGCCATTCTGAATGCTTGCCCTGCATGATGTTTCTTTTTTTTAATCCTGCTACTGATCACCTTGCCTCCTGATATTTTTGTATTAGGAGCCAAACCCAGCCAAGAAGTAAAATGATGTTCATTTTTCCATTTAGAAAGATCAGTACCAACTTCAGACATGATGGTCAATGCGCTTAACTCACTGATTCCACAAACCTCGGTAACATCAACTTCTATAAGCTTTTTGAGATAGTCAGTGAGATTAAATTGCACTTTGTGTTTGCCGGATGCTTTCCTTTTTTCTTTTGGAATATCAGGGATTGCCCCTCCATTTTGTGACGCAATTTGCTCAGCTAATTGTTTTTCGATTTCTTTGTCACATTCATTAATCATTTGTTGGTGTGTGCAGTATAATTGGTAACACTGCCTGAGTTCAAACAAATGTTCGGTTGTCCAATGACCTTCCAGTGATTTTATAATATCTTCCCTGCTTGCCTTTATGCGTTTGTCCCGAAGATCGGCCAATACTTCCGGGTTTCTTTCTCCTGCCAGT
>CAIYQH010000531.1 GCA_903928285.1 uncultured Bacteroidales bacterium | reverse complement strand
ATTGTGGTAATCCTGTTACGGAACATTACTTGGAGCCGATGGGTAACAGGTAACAAAGACCCAGATTGAGCCCAGCGTAAGCATTATGAGAAGCATTATAATTTCCTGTGTAATCCTTGATCTGGAAGTCGGTGGCATTAATGTCAGTTAACCCGTAGGCCATGGTCACGCCGACGTTCAGCAGCAGGTGTTTCACGATGATGATGTCAATCCCCATATCCAGGCGGGCCATGATATCCATCGAATTATAACGGGCTTTGATATCTTCGGTTCCAGCGTTGAAATTCACATGCGACACTGTCTTAACCGTATCAGCAGATGGAAAACCTGCATAGGGCAATCCGTTTTTCGTGTAGGTCTGGGTCGCCGATGTCAGGAAGTTAAACTGGGGGCCGACAGCAAGGTAAAATTTGGTCATCTCTCCGCCAGTCCTGTATTTAAACAATAGGGGGATCTGCATGTAGTTCATTTTAATACTCCTGGCATAAAGGTCATTGTTTCCATTGGTGCCATGTGATTTGTCTTTGTAGTCCTGTCCGAGCGTTGCAACGCCGATTTCAACCTTAAGACCAAAATGGTTGGTGAAATCAAACCCGATATTAATATTTCCGGCACCCTTCATTGATGTCATTTTTTCATCAAACAGGAAGGGAAGGCCATAGTTATTCTGGTGGATGGTATATGGACTAAGTACGGTGCCCCCGATTCCGAAATAGAGTTGTTTCTGCGACATCAGCGGGCCTGCAGCAAAAAGAAGGGCGAAAAGGATAAAGGATAATGTTTTTTTCATAGGGCGTTTTGGTTTTGTTGTTTTTTTGCAAACTTAGGAAAATTTTGAAAATAAATTGATACCTGCGGGGATATCGGTTTCAGTTTTATCCGGATAGCTAACCCTTATTCTTGAGCGGGCTGCTGCACAACAGGGCATATTCAGGCAACAGGTAGATTTTGCTGTTAATCCAGCCGCTTTAGTGAAAGGGTCATCCCGGTCACCGGGTTATTCAAATGGATGATAGCCGGAAACCCGTGATGATAATGCAGGCAGGAGATGATCACCTGATCGAACAGCGTTGATTTTGCCGATTGGGAAAGGAGCGTATCCCCTTTGGGCGTATACGACCGCCAGATTTTATAATTGCCCGCCCTTAAGGAATAAACGCGGGTTTGCGTGGTGTTCTGATGATAAAGTTTGCAGGTGGTGATGGTATCGACCCCGGTCAGTATCCTGAAATCGGTGATAAAGTTCACTGTTAAAATCTTTTTGTTTAACGGGCCGAAACAGGAGATTACCCTGCTGCTGTCGGGGCTTATGTCAAGGTCGAAATAGGTGATGCCGATTTCGCTGGCAAACACCACCCTGTATACTTTCAAGCCCATCGGTTTTACCATGAGCAAACCGGTCAGGTGATGTTTTTTGATATCCATGGTTGCCTTGAAAAGAAGGCTCTTCCCGGATGAATTGATAAATGAAGGAATGAGGGGCTGGCGGGTTATCAAAGCGTTGTCACGTGTCAGGTGAGACGGCTTCATCTGAACACACGCTGATGTGATCACAACAGCGAGGAGGCTAAGGAAGCAGAAACATCTCATCGCCTACGGGTTGATTGGTTTTCCGGTCTGTGAAGTTGATTTTGGTGCAGTCGCCTTTCGGTTCAATCAGTTCGACATGGTTTACGGAATAATCCCTCCGGTCGAACCAGATGACAATTTCAGAGAGCGATTCCCTGATGCCGGCCGAAAGCGGTTTTAGGTGCACGATCCATGACCCGGCTGTTTCAAAACAATCAAACCTGAAATTCTTTTCATCGCTGAGCAAGGTGCCTCTGATGCTGCCCAGGATAATCCGGTTGACCTCCCTGAAAACCTTGTTTGACTGAATACTGAACTGATTCACCTTGCCATCATCCCTGACAGAGATCTGGTCGTCCTTAATAACAATCAGATAGGAGTAGGGTTGTAGATATTCCCAGCGCAGCTTCCTTTCCCGCTTAAAATAAAATTTCCCCTTCGACACGATCTTCTCCCTGATCATGGCCATCTGTTTCTCCTGGACAAAATCGCTCGAAATGGTAAGGGTTTTTTCTGCTGCCTCCCTGATACTTGCTTTAACTGCCTCCAGTGCTGATGCTGTAACCGCTTTGCCCTGCGACTTTGCAGGCAAGGGCTGTAAAACCACCACGATGCCCGTGAGAAGAGCAATAAGCCAGCCACCTGTAATCCAACCCTTAAACCATTGGTATGGATTTTGTTGTAAAGGAGTGTTGTTATTGAACATAGGCCTCCGAATTTAACAATTTATCCAGGGCAACCAGTTCGTAACCTGCATCTCTGATCGCGGCAATCAGCCCTTCCAGATGATTTTCTGAAAAAGAGGTGTGATCATGCAGCAGGATAATGCTGCCCGGCTGAAGCTTCCGGACGATCCTCCGTTGAATTCTATACGGTTTATTCCTTACGGTGTCAAATGACCGGATATTCCAGCAAACAGTCTGCCAGTAGGTTTTTCGCAGTACACGGTGCAGGGTCGGGTTGATGATCCCAAACGGCGGACGGAAAAAAACGGGGATGCCTCCCGTTACCCTTGCAATCATCTCTCCGGTTTCATGCAGCTCGTTGAGGATTCTGCGAGAACTGTAAAAATCGAACCATAATGAGTGACTGAAGGAATGATTGCCGATCAGGTGGCCTTCTGCGTGGATCCGTTGTGCAACTTTTTCATGTGCTTCCAACCTGCTGCCGATGCAGAAAAAAGTTGCAGGGACTTGGTTTTTTTTCAGGATATCCAGGATCAACGGGGTTTGTACACCATCGGGTCCGTCATCAAAGGTAAGCGCGACCGATTTTTCCTGCCCCGTCCCTTGGCAAATCACGGGATGAAAAAACTGGGAACAGGGAAAAAACACCATCACAAGGGAGATCGAGGCATAAAAAACAATCAGGGATAATGCAACGATTGTTAGTATATTACCTGAAAAAGAGAGGAAAATACCTGGGAACAGGAGCTGGGTGAGGATGATTCCCAGTAACAGGATGAAATAGATCAGGGTTAGCCGGTTGAACAACACCATTTAGGATTGGCTTAGCAGGATAAAGGCGTGGTTGTTTTCACGGAAATGGTTGTATATCAGGATATGCCGGAGGTGGTCAGGCGGGTTGTTTATCCTGATTACCTCCGGAACAGTTTGGGTTTTCAGGGCCATGGAGGCAAGCCACAAGGCAAAGGCCGATGCCGTCGGGTACTCTCCGCACAGATGCTTGAAGAAGGCAAGTGGTGTATCGGGGAAATCGGTTTCAATCAAATCATGATACACCAGATCGGAACGGGGATCGCCGTTCAAACCTGCCAATACCAGGTCAATATTCCCGGGTAACAGTTCATGCCGGGCCAGGAATTCACGGAGCCGCTGGCTGATCTCCTTGTTTGAGGCAGGTTTCAGAAAGGTTGTAACGCCCCTGAGTTCGGCATAGGTATTATCTCTTTGTTTATTTTCAAGGAAAAAAAACGAGGCGCCTTCGCCGGCTATGGTACCACACTGATGATCGTCAAGCAGGTCAAATGTTGAGATAGGCTTTTGTTTCCAGAAACCAAGGCGCGACATGATTTCAAACGAGCCGGATGTCAGTTCATCGGTACCCCCGGCCAGTGCGCTGGAGATTTCGCCCAGCTGAACCTGCGTGAATGCGTCAATTAAGGCGCTTTCGAACGAGATGCCGCGATGAACATAGGTGAAATTATAATTATGACACCTGAGCAGGAGAGCAATCTGCCCGGCCACGGTGTTATGGGTACTCTGAATAAAGGAGGTGGGAGTGAGGAATTCCTCCCTGTTTCTGATCATGGAGGTCAGGAACTTCTCGGTATCCTCCATGCACCCCAGTCCGGTTCCTGTGATGATCGCATCCGGAATGACGGGATTTTGTAAAATACCGTCGGAACCGGCACCAGCATCATTCACACATAACCTGGCTGCTGTAATTCCCATTTTGATGATCCTGCCCATCCGGCGAATCTGTTCGGCAGGGATAAAGGCCTTGTAATCAGGATCGATGCATTTCAACCGGTTGGTTTCATAACAACGGGGATTTTCCATAAAGGCGGGGGAGGGGGCAACCTTGTCTCTGCCGATGGCTGTTTCCTGTGGTGAAACATTTCCCAAACCGTTGATAAAGATCCTGACCATTGGTTATTTTTCGCTTTTTTCCTGATAGTGAGATGATAATATGATCGATGAATTGTTTCCGCCAAACCCAAATGAATTGGACATGACATGTGTAATTTTTCCCCGTTGGGCAAGGGCTTTCCCCTCTTCACCGATAGTGACCGGCCGGATATGCAGCTCCTTCATCGGGGTTGCAAAATTCAGGTTCGGGAAGATCACCTGGCGGTTGATTGCCAGGATCGAAATCACTGCTTCCACAGCGCCGGCAGCACCCAGGGTATGGCCGGTAAATCCCTTTGTCGAACTGAATGGCGGGGGCTGCTGCCCGAAAATCCGCTCCAGTGCAACTCCTTCAGAGAGGTCATTATTGATCGTCCCCGTGCCGTGAACATTGATGTAATCGATCTGTTCGGGGGCAAAACCACTCATCTTCAATGCTTTTGACATTGCCAGGAAGGCGCCTGTGCCATCGGGTGAAGAGGCGGTTTGATGAAAAGCATCGTTGGCATTGCCATAGCCGGAAACCTCTGCAAAAATGAATTTATTTTCTTTCTGAACAATCTCTTCCGACTCCAGCACGAGGAAGGCAGCCCCCTCGCCCAGGGTGAGTCCCGCGCGGTTTTCATCGAAGGGATGACACCCGGTCTTATCCAGGATCATCAGGGTATTGAAGCCATTCAGGGTGAAGGCAGTCACCGAATCCGTTCCGCCGGCAATCACCCTGTCGAGTTGTCCGGTTTTGATAAGGTTGGCGCCTGTCATAACAGCATTCACCGATGAGGAACAGGCGGTGCTGATGGTGGTGATAAAACCATTGACACCCAGGTAACCTGCAATTCGTTCGGTACTGTCGCCACAATCGTGGTTTACGATATCTCTCAAACGTCCTTTCCCGGGATTTCCAAGGAATTCAGCATAAAATTTCTCGCTCCGGTCCATTCCACCTACGGTCGTGGCAGAGATGAATCCTGTGTTATACCTGTTTATCTCCCCGATGCCGGCAGAATCGATTGCTTCCCTGGCCGCATGCATGCCCAGCAAAGTCGTACGGGTGAATGAGGTGCTCCCCGGATGTCCGGCCAACCCAAGTAATTCCTCTGTGGTCTTCTTTACCTCCGCCATCGGAATGATACCTTTGTGCAGGGTAGTCAGCCGGGTAATCGCGCCGATGCCGCTCCGGCAGGCCAGGAGCGAATCAAAGGTCTCTGCAACGTTGTTGCCGATGGCGCAGATAATTCCAATCCCGGTTATATATACCCGTTTTGACATTAGTCCAAATTTCAATTCAACGGCAAAAGTAGCAGTTTAAATCAATTTCCGGGGAAGGAGGATCAAGTTTTTATCTTTTCATTGGGAAAATGAAAAAACAGGAAGCCTATCCGGCAGAAAATCAAGTTTTGTAGATAAAACCTATACTGCCTTGACGAGGATAAAGGTGTGGTTTACATTGCGATGGTGATTATAAACCAGGATATTTTTCAATTTTCGGGGCCTGACCTGGTTCAGGTGCAGTATGTCGGGATAAACCTGGTGTTTCAGGATTCCGGCAGCGGCATAGAGGGCAAACCCCGTGGCGGTGTGGTACTCCCCGCACAAATGTTTATACCAGGCCTGTGGTTTGCCCGGGAAACAGTTTTCAGCAAACAGGGTGTAGACCTTATCCTGCTGGCAATCGCCGTTCAGTCCGAGGATAACGATATCAATTTCGGTTGATAAAAGGTTGTTCCTTCCCAGAAAGGCGGCCAGTTCGTGGTCGGCAT
>CAIYQH010000530.1 GCA_903928285.1 uncultured Bacteroidales bacterium | reverse complement strand
GTCTCCCTTTCTTTGAGCATCAGCAGGATGGGGACCCAGGCAAATTTTCCCAGGATAAACACCAGGAATAAAAATGCGAGGGTCATCCAGAAGATCAGGCCTAATCCCGGAGTGATTAATTCCATATCAATTATCTTTTGATGTTCATGAATGGATAAAGTTCCTTACGGCCTGACCAACCGTCAGCCCGTAAAGAACCTGTCGTTGCTGTCAGATGAAAAGGATCAGCAGACAAACGACGATGGCAAAAAATGCTACGCCTTCAACGAGAGCAGCGGCGATGATCATGTTTGAACGGATGTCGCCGATAGCTTCAGGTTGACGGGCAATGGATTCGAGGGCGCTCTTGCCGATGTTTCCGATACCGATACCGGCACCGATTACGGCAATTCCTGCTCCGAGTCCTGCTCCCATCTTTGCAATGGCTGCGAAATCACCGGCCAGTTGCAGTAAAATTGCTAATAAATGCATAATCAAAGGGTATTAAGGTTACTACTAAAAAGTCAATGACAGTATTCAAAATTTTAATGATGTTCCGGTTCGATGGTGGCCAGTCCGAAATAGAGCGCCGACAACAAGGTGAACACGTAGGCCTGGATAAAGGCCACCAGCAGCTCCAGTAAATTCATAAAGATCATGAAAGCCACGGAGACCACCGAAACACCAAGCCCCAGCGCCGCGCTGATGGCGCCAAAGATAAAGATCAGGCTGACGAATCCGAGTCCGATGATATGGCCGGCGGTAATGTTTGCAAAGAGACGGATCATCAATACAAAGGGTTTTGTGATGATCCCGATGATCTCCACGATCGGCATCAGGGGGATCGGCAGCTTCAGCCACCAGGGCACCCCCGGTGTATTGATAATGTCAACCCAGTAATGTTTGTTCCCATTGATGGTGGTCAGCACGAAGGTGAAGAGAGCCATGACCAGCGTAACGGCGATATTCCCCGTAACATTCGCCCCTCCCGGGAAAAACGGGATGAGCCCGAAGAGGTTGTTGAAGAAGATAAAAAAGAAGACCGTTAGCAGGAAGGGCATGAACTTCTCATATTTTTTTTCTCCGATGGAGCTCTTGGCAATATCATCTCGGATAAAGATGATAAGCGGTTCCATCAGCGACTGCAGGCCGCTTGGCGCCTTGTTCACATTGTGTTTGTATGCCCTGGCAACCGACAGGAAGATCAGGATCAGCAGGAAGGAGCTTAACAGCACGGCAAAGGCGACCTTGGTGATCGAAAAGTCATATACTTTAGGTGCGGCAGGAGCCTTGATATTATTTTCCAGTTTTACAATCTTTCCCTTCGATGGACCTTCCGGTTCCAGTTTAAAGCCCAGGTAACTATGGGTTTCATTATGGAACCTTGACGAACTGAAACAGATCAGCCGGCCGTCGTACAACAGGATCACCGGCAGGGGAACCGTAAGTTCGAGGTTGCCGATGGTAGCTACATGCCATTCGTGGTTATCGACCACATGTTCCATGATCATCTCACCGGCATTGAACTTGCCCTCACCTTTCCCCTCTGCTTTTACAGCGTGGCTGGCACCACTGTCGGACGATGCAACCAGAACAGTCTGGTCCTGGGCAAAGCCGGAGAACCTGCCAAAGACCAGCAACAGGAAAAGAAGGCAGAAAAGCGATTTTTTTAAACGAGGCATGTGCGATTTAATAGCTGTCATGAAATTACTTGCAACTAACTAAATGAGTTGCAAAAATAGAAATTAATATTGAATCTTGAAAATAGTAGCTTGTAACCAAACAACATTTTATTCGTCTTAATGGCTCTGTTAACCCTAAAATCACTACTTTTGAACCCTTATAAAATTCTTTAAAATGTATACGGATCGCTTTCGGGTCAGGGTTATCGCCCTGATATTCATATTGTTTACAGGCAGCTCCTATTCAGGATTTACGCAGAAAATCTGGACACTGGAAGATTGTATCAACTACGCGCTTCAAAACAACCTCGATATCAACAAGCAGCTGTTTTCTGTTGAGAACAACAAGGATGTCCTGCTTCAAAGCAAGCTGAACATGCTGCCAAACCTGAATGCCAGCGGGTCAAACATTTGGAATTTCGGCCAGACGATCGACCAGTATACCAATACATTTGCAACAAAAACGGTGCGTTCCAACAACTTTTATATTTCGAGCAGTGTAACCCTTTATTCGGGTCTTCAGAAATTAAACACCTTCAAGGCAAACAAGATAAACCTGCTGGCCAGTCAGTACGACCTGGATGTGCTGAAGAATAACATCTCCCTCTCCGTTGCCGGTTACTATCTCGACATTTTATTCAACCTCGAATTACTGGATGTGGCCAAAGAGCAGCTCCGGATTACCGAATCCCAAACAGAGCGGATGCAGAAACTGGTCGATGCAGGCTCCTCCGCCAAGGGCGACCTGCTGAACCTCCTGGCGCAAAAGGCCGCGGAACAGTTGAATGTGGTGAATGCCGAAAACACGCTGTACATTTCAAACCTCTCCCTGCAGCAGTTACTTGAACTGCCCGTCACGCGCGACTTCCGGGTGGAAAAACCCTCGCTAAAACCGGTTCAGCCACCAAAGGACAAAATTACGCCCGACGTTATTTTCGAACATGCAGTTAAATCCCGCCCCGAAATCAAAGGTGCCGAACTGCGCGTGGACATTGCACAAAAGAGACTGGCCATCGCCCGGGGATATATCCAGCCTACGCTTTCGCTGAGCGGATCATGGGGAACAGGATATTCGGGTGTTGCCGAACAGGTTGACCCGACCAAACCGGTAAAGCTGGATACTGTTCCTGTCGGTTTTTTCAAGAAACCTGACAATACCTACCAGATTGTTTCAATGCCGGAACGAAATTACCAGTTCAGAGTTAAATCCTTCACTGATCAGCTGCGCGACAACAGCAACCAGTCGGTCGGATTTAACCTGAACATTCCCATTTTCAACGGATGGTCGGGCCGTACCGCCATCAGTCAGGCAAAGATCCAGAAATCGGAGGCGGAACTCGACCTGAGTATGAAAACCCGCGACCTGCGAAAACTGATCGAACAGGCCTTTGCCGATGCCTCCTCCTCGCTTCAGAAATTCAATGCATCGCAGGAAAAGGTTAAAGCCCAGCAGGAGGCCTTCAAATATGCCCAGCAGAAATTCGATGTGGGCGTCATGACATCCTTCGATTACAACAACAGCAAAAAAGATCTCACCAAAGCCGAATCGGACCTGTTACAGGCCAAATATGATTTCATTTTCAAAACAACCATTCTTGATTTCTATATGGGCAACCCCATTAAGATTGATCGCGAATAAACAAAAATAAATTTTTTCATGGCTAACAAGATTTCAAAGAAAAAGATCTGGATCATCATTGCCGTTATAGCGGTAGTCGTGTTGATCGCAGTTGCTGTCATTGTCAAGGGCAAACGGAGTGAAGGTACAAAAGTGGCAACCGAAAAGGTGCTGAAGAGGACCATTATCCAGACGGTATCATCCAATGGCAAGATCCAGCCGGAAAAGGATATCAAGATCAGCCCCTATATTTCGGGAGAGGTTGTTGAACTCTATGTAAAAGAGGGCGACCAGGTAAAAAAAGCCGACCTCCTGGCCAAGATCGACCCGGAGATCTACATTTCGCAGTTTGACCAGAGTGAAGCCGCCCTGAATACCCAGAAGGCCAACCTGGCAAATTCCAAGGCCAGGCTTGCACAGGTCAAAGCACAGTTTGAAAATGCCAGGTTAACCTTTGAACGCCAGGAAAAACTCTATAAGGAAAATGTTATCTCCAAGGCCGATTACGATCAATCCAAAGCCGCTTTCCAGGTGGCGCAGGCGCAGGTAACCGCAGGGGAGGAGGATATCAAAGCCTCCGACTTCATGGTTAAAAATTCAGAGGCAGCCCTGAAAAGATCGAAGGAAGATCTTACACGAACCGCCATCTTCGCACCGAACGACGGCACTGTTTCAAAGCTGAGCGTGCTGAAAGGCGAACGGGTTACCGGCGCTTCGCAGTTTTCGAGCGGTACCGAGATCATGCGCATTGCAAACCTCAACGAAATGGAGGCCCAGGTACAGGTCAACGAAAACGACATTGTGCGGGTAACCATGGGCGATACCGCCCTCATCGAGGTGGATGCCTACCTGAACCGCAAGTTCAAGGGGATTGTGACCGAAATTGCCACATCCGCCAATACTACCGGTGTCAGTGTGGACCAGGTGACCAATTTCAATGTGAAGATCCATATTCTCAAGGAGTCGTATAAAGATCTCCTGGTTGGCAAAGCAGTTGATTTCTCTCCCTTCAGGCCCGGGATGTCATGTACCGTTGAAATCCAAACCGAAACCGCCGAGAATACCATCACCGTTCCGATCCAGGCGGTGACCACCCGTATTGCCAAGGATACGCTCGCCAAGATCAATGACAAGAATAAAAAGAAAAAAGACAACGGCGACAACGAACAGATCGAAGTTGTTTCGGTGAAGAAAAAAAGTGACAAGATACAGGAGTGCGTCTTTATCCTCAGCGACGGCATCGCCAAAAAGGTGGATGTAAAGACCGGGATCCAGGACAATTCCTATATCCAGATCGTAAGCGGGCTGAAAGTTGGCGATGAAATCATCACCGCACCCTACAGCGCCGTTTCCAAGATGCTGAACGATGGCGACAAGGTCATGAAGGTTGACAAGAAAGACCTTTTTACCAAGGAGAACACCAAGTAGTTCATGGCGCTGATCCTTTGCCTTGAAACTGCAACGGAGAACTGCTCCGTTGCCCTGTTCCGGGATGAACTCCTGCTTGGTATAAGGGAATCCTCTGCAAGAAATGTCCATTCCTCCGTACTGACCCTTTTCATTGAAGAGATCACCCGGGAAGCGGGCGTTGCGTTATCCGCGCTGGATGCCGTGGCCATCAGCATGGGCCCCGGCTCCTATACCGGCTTGCGCATCGGTGTTGCGACCGCAAAAGGGCTATGTTATGCGCTTGACAAGCCCATGATAGCCGTTTCCACCCTGCAGGCCATGTCAGTCGGGATCAACAACGAAATAAAAAAGAGAAACCTGGTAGCCGCTGATTTGCCCGCTCAAGCCAGCCGGCTCCTGGTCTGCCCGATGATTGATGCCCGGAGGATGGAGGTTTACTGTGCCCTGTACGACAACCAGTTCCGGGAGGTCGAGGCTGTACGCGCTGAAATAATTGATCCCGACTCATTTGGCGCCATCCTTGGCCGGGGAAGGGTTGTTTTTGGAGGAGAGGGAGCCCAAAAATGCAGGCCGGCCCTTGAAGGTCATCCGAATGCCCTGTTCCTCGACCATTTCATTGCTTCGGCACAGTTTATGATCCCCCTGGCAATGGCAAAACTCAACCACCTTGAATTTGAAAACCTGGCCTATTTCGAGCCGTTTTACCTGAAGGATTTTATTGCCGGGAAACCCAGTGTGAAAGGGTTGCGGTAAATCATTTACCTTTGTTGAACACAAACCTGAAAGGTTTATAGCAACCAAAATGGACTTATCCATACCACTCAGAATTCCATCAAGGGTAGTTCCTGTCGGCAATCTGCCCTTGGGCGGCGACTATCCCGTGAGGGTGCAGTCAATGACCAGCACCGACACCCTTGACACCAGGTCGACCGTTGCCCAGGCTGTCAGGATGATCGAAGCCGGCAGCGAATATGTGCGTATCACTGTTCCCGGCATGAAGGAGGTGGAAAACCTCAGGGAAATAAAAAAAGAGCTTTCCCGCCAGGGATATCATACTCCGTTGATCGCCGATGTTCATTATATCCCAAAGATTGCTGAAATTGCCGCGACCATCGTCGAAAAGGTCCGCATCAACCCGGGGAATTACCTTCCCCCGCGTGTTGCGCGCCATGCTTCGCATGAAACGGATAACGGCAAGGCGCTGGAACAAATTGCCGGACGTCTCTCCCCCCTGCTGAAGATATGTAAAGACCGCGGGACAGCGGTCCGGATCGGGGTCAACCATGGCTCGCTTTCCGGCCGGATCACGGATCTTTACGGGGATACTCCCCTTGGGATGGTTGAGTCGGCACTTGAATTTGCCCGGGTTTGCAGCCATCTCGATTTTCATTCCCTTGTATTTTCAATGAAAGCCAGCAATACCCGGGTTATGATCACCGCAAACCGGCTGCTGGCCGAACGCATGCGACTTGAGGGGATGAATTACCCGCTGCACCTTGGCGTAACCGAAGCAGGCGCCGGTGAGGACGGGCGCATCAAATCGGCCATCGGCATCGGCAGTTTGCTGGCCGACGGCATCGGGGATACCATCCGGGTCTCGCTCACCGAAGATCCCGAATTTGAAATCCCGGTTGCCTACAATATTCTCCAGGCAGCAGGGGTGCGCATCACCAAAACGGAATTTATCTCCTGCCCCTCCTGCGGCAGGACCCAGTTTGACATCCAGGCGGCCCTCGAAAAAATCAGGGAAAAAACCTCCCACCTCAAAGGGCTGAAGATCGCGGTAATGGGCTGTGTTGTAAACGGTCCCGGTGAAATGGCCGATGCCAACTATGGTTACGTGGGCGCCGGCAACGGTAAGGTCCATCTCTACAGGGGTCAGCAGTTGGTTGAAAAAAACATCAACGAACTGTTTGCACTGGAGGCGCTGATCAGCCTGATCAAAACTTCGGGCGACTGGTTTGACCCGGCACCCTGACGAATATGGACACCGTCACTTACATGGTTAGTTTCCGGTCACAATCTTTAGGCATCGCGGCAATACTTCAAAAACAAAGGGCGTGTACCCCAGCGATTCTCCGTCGGTTTCTAGGTATATCTTTCCGGTTGAGCGGATCCTGATGTTTTCACCCTTAAAGGTGTCGACGATCGGCAGGTCAACAAGCGAACCGTCGAAGAGTTTCCGGGCATAGCGCACCACCATCCACTTGGAGGTTTTTTTGATCAGCGTTACATCCAGCAACCCGTCGTCGGGGATGGCAAAAGGCACCTGCATCATGCCCCCTCCATTGAATTTGCAGATGCCTACATTCATGGAAAAAAGCTCTCCCCTGAAGGCGATGGCGCCATCAACTTCGATCACGGCATCCATGAACTTATACTGAAAGAGGCTGGCAAATACAAAATACATATAGGTAAGCGGACCTCCTATCCCCTTTTCTTTCAGGATGTTGGTTTTCTTTGCCACCAGCGCGTCGTACCCCATCCCGGCCACATTCATGAAATACCGCTCCGTATGTTGCCCGTCGTGGTAATAGGTCACCCTGCCTGCATCCTGCATAAAGGTTTTCTTCCGCAACAGCAGGTGGATGGCACCGTCATAATCAAAGGGTATGTTGAACATGCGGCACCAGTCGTTACCTGTTCCTACCGGGATCATCCCGAGGGTAATCTCCGAAGACGCCATGTTTTTACAGGCCATGATCCCGTTAAGCACCTCATTCAGGGTACCATCGCCTCCGACAACACACAGGTTCCTGAACCCGAGGGCAACAACCTCACATACAATTTGAATGGCATGTCCCCTGCTTTCGGTGAGCCTGAAATCAAAGTCCACCTTCCGCTGCCTGAGCATCTCCAGGATCTTTGGCCAGTCCTTTAATCCCTTCTTCACCCCGGCATTCGGGTTTACAATCATGAGCCATTTTTCCGAGGATACGGTTTGCATGTGTTTATCGCTTAGTGTCGTGTTGAATGATATCGTCATTTTCTTTTCTGGCAAAGAGAAAGAGTGCATAAAAAAAGGCAAAAAACGATACGCCTGTCTGTGATTCAATCGTGTCTTCGGTTAACATCGACATCAGTGAAATGACCAGGAATACAAGGAAAAAATAATCTCTGTAACGGTGCAACATTAGCGGGGGCCGGAAGATGGAAACCAAAAACCAGATAAAACCAAAAATGCCGAACCCGATGAAGATGGAAAGGTACTGGTCATGCGACCTCCAGCGCTGATCGGGTGCGAGTTTAGTATGCATCTTCTCGTATTGCACCTTGAAGGCAATATTCATATCGCCGGTGCCCACTCCCCAAAGCCAGTGCTCCTTAATGATCCCAACGGAAGCTTTCCAGAACTCCAGGCGCTGCATGATCGTTGAACCTGTGGGGTTTCCGGTTTCTCTGTAGTTGTCATAGCCCCAGAGAAACTCATAAATCCTGCCCCGTATCCCGAATTCCTTCAGAAAGATACAGTTGGCGATGCCTTTTTCGATAGCGCTGACCTCCTCGGGAGTCAGTCGTTCAACGGCATCGGCATCTTTTTTCCAGCCTTTGGAGGTGAGGAACCGGATAATGGTGAAGGAAATCGGACCGGATTTGAGGTTAAGGCTGTCATAGGGCATCCTGCTCCTTTTATTCCAGGCCTCCCGCAGTTCATCCTCCTGGTAATATATCCAGATGGAGTATCCGTTCTCGGTTCGTGCTGCGTAAATGTTATGTATATAAGGATTGCCCCGGGATGTTGTTTTTTCGAGTTTTGTATAATCTACAGGGTTCACATGGTAATAGTCCCTGACAATCGACCTCAGGGCAAAAAACACCACGGCTGCTATGGCGAGGATGCCGACGGCAAGGCTGATCTTCAGCCAGAGTTTCCTGGTTCTGAAGATCAGAACAGGGATCAGGATAAAAAAGGTGATCAGGAAGATGGATATGCCGGTAAAGGACTGTGAAAGGATCAGATACCCCGACAACCAGACGATAACAATAAGGATCAGCCCCCTTTGCCAGAGAAGGAAGAGATTTCGTTTGAACAGGAAAAAAAAGAGGGTATAGATACTTACGCAGATGAGCAGGCTGAAGATGATATGGGAAACATTGTGCGAAACATCACGAATGTCGACAAAATGATGGGTTAAGATCAGCCAGGTGTTAAAAATCGATCTTACGAGCACGGCAAGGACAAACAGGCCCATCATTGCGTAAAAGGCCTTTTTCCCGAAGGCTCCGGATGTTGAAAAGAACAAGGGTAACAACAAGAGGGGCAGTTTTGTCCGCAAATCCTTAATAGCATAATTGAAATCGGTAGTCCAGATAAGACCGGCAAAATGGAGCAGCAAGATCGAGGCAAACAGCAGGGCAGCCCTGTTCCTGAAAAAATCCCTGAAACCCCTGCCAATCCCGGCACAAACCAGCAAAAAAGCAACAACAGGCGCACGCATGAGGGTACGACCTGTTTTCAGGCCCTTCATCGCGGCTATCCATTTTTTTCCTTCAAACCGCTCTACAATCCAGCCTCCAGCCATCATGAACTGCCCGATACTGAGCAGTAATTTGGAGAACGGAAGCCCAACCACGATCACCATCATCGAGAGGATATACCAGTATCGGATTATGGTTTTCCAGTTGATCGGAATAGATTGGGTATTATTTTGACTTGGCATTATCTGGTATTAAACATTTAACGAAAAGTGATCCCAGTCCATTCCGATGGTATAGGAATCACGGAAAAGTTTCAGGTTCTCTGCCGAACACGTAGCCGACCCGATATCCTCGGCTCCCCCGGGTGCCGAGTAGAGCGCGATTCCCTTCGCATCGAGGATCACAGAGTCGCCCGAATGCCGGTGGCCATGCCCGTCGTCGCCAACACGGTTCACCCCTGCCACATAGGCCTGGTTTTCAATGGCGCGGGCCGCCAGCAGCGTTTTCCACGGGTAGGACCTGCTTGCCGGCCAATTTGCAAGGCAAACCATAAGGTCATATTCATAAATGCCCTCAGACCATGTGTTTTTACTCCATACCGGAAAACGAAGATCATAACAGATAAGCGGCAGGATCCTCCATCCCTTGATCTCCACGACCTTTCGCTGACGACCACTGGTAAAGATGCTGTTTTCCCCGCTTAAACGAAACAGGTGGCGCTTGTCGTACGTTTCAAAACGGCCGTCGGGGAACATACATACAAGCCGGTTATAATAATTTCCCTCTTCGCTGATCAGCAGCGTGGC
>CAIYQH010000529.1 GCA_903928285.1 uncultured Bacteroidales bacterium | reverse complement strand
TGCATCGGATGCTTCCGGCACGGGTTCCTTTATTGACAATGGCGCCATAACCTATAATTCGCCGGGAAGTGCAAGAGCGGACCGCTATTTTTCACAGGGGATGTGGCACTACTGGAGCATGCCTGTTGCCGGGTCAACGGCAGCGCCGTTCGCTGGCCTGTTTATGCGCTGGTACGACGAACCCGGCCATCTCTTCCGGCAAATCACCTCGGGAGGATACAACCTGGCGCCAACAGCCGGATACATCATCTGGTCGGGCGGAACCAATACGACAAGAGGCGTCTCCGGATTTTACAACACCGGGCAGGTTGCCACCCCAACCCTGACAAGCACCCTTGTCAGTCCGGCGGTTTATGACGGCTACAACCTCATCGGGAACCCCTACCCGAGCAGTGTTGACTGGGCTGCAGCAGGATGGGACCGCACAAATGTCGAACCCGTCAAGTACAGCTATAATATAAACCAATATCAAACCTACAACGCAGTTACCGGTGAAAGCACGAACGGCGGGGATCAGTTTATCAGACCGGAACAGGGATTCTTCGTACATGTCACCGACAACACAGCCGGGATGGTCACCTTCAGCATCACGACACGGGTACATACCTCGGGCAGCTACAATAAGAAGTCGGGCGGACTTAGCGACCAGTTGATCCTGACAGCGACGGCCAACGGAATTGAAGATGAAACCCACGTGGTATTTAACAACAGTGCAACCCCGGCTTTTGATCCCGACTATGACGCCTATAAGATGACAGGTTCATCACCGGCCCCAAATTTATACAGCCGCCTTCCGGGCGGCATAATGGCTGCCGTCAACTGGCTTCCGCGAACCGGTAACAGCCAGGTTATCCCCCTGGGCTTTACCTGCAGTTTATCAGGCATCTATTTTCTTACTGCCGGCAACCTTTCCTCCTTTAATGCAACCACCCAGATTTACCTGGAGGATATAAAGGAAAATACCATTCAAAACCTTGCAACGGATCCGGTACATCATTTCAGCTATACGGCCGGCGAAGCGCCCCTCAGGTTCCTGCTTCATTTTTCTGCCACAACCCTGGGCATGGATGATCCTCCCGGTGAAAAAATTATTGTATATAGCTTTGAGGACCTGGTTTATGTAAAGGTTCCCGTGCCGGGAGAAATCAGTGGAAACTTACGGATTTATGACCTTTCCGGGAGGCAGGTATTCAGCAGGGCGCTGCAAAACCTCAGGATTAATAAGTTCCGGCCATCCATCGCCGGGGGATTATACCTTGTGAAGATTGAAACCGGTCTCACGGTTTTTTCAAAAAAAGTATTTATCAGCGAGAGGTAAACCTTTACTGCCATGAAACGAAAACTCCCAATCCTGGTTGCTGTATTGCTGTTTATCACGTTGCCCCTGTGCGGCATCCTGGCTGAACCTCCCGACGGCCCGCCGCCTGATCCGGGAGGAGATCCGGGCCCGGGCGGAAGCCCTGTTGGAGCACCCGTTGGCAACGGTGAAGTTTTCCTGATTACCCTGGGCGTGGGATACGGAATCAGGAAATTGTACCGGTTGCGGGCCAATCATCCTGTTGAAATTCAACAGGAATGCTCAATCTCATCCTGAATAAACGCTGTATCGTGTGGTAATTACCGGCAAAATGTACGCCAACGGATGAACCCGGGAAGGCTGAATTGCTGTATATTTGCTGCAAATTGCACCCCATGATCGCATTACACTCCGTTTATCTTGAACCGCTGGAAGTGGTTGATCAGTACCTCCATGATCACCGGATCTTTCTGAAATCACTGTACGAACAGGGCATCACCATCTGTTCAGGCCCACAGATCCCCCGTACCGGCGGTTTTATCCTGATGAAGGCTTCCAAAGCTGAGGCGCTTGAAATCATCAAACAAGATCCCTATGTCATTCACGGCGTTGCGGAATACAGCATCATTGAATTTGATTGCAGGAGCTTCGCCAAAGGATTTGAGGCATATCTGTAATTTCCAGCCCTAAAAGGTTTCCTAAACTGCAGGGGAACGGGTCCGACGCGGGTTACCTTAGTTTGACCAGTTGTCTGGTCTCAGATTGGGTTCCTGCAGATATCCGGCACAAATAATAACCGGCCGGAAGCTGCTCTTCTGAAAAATTCACAGTGTAACTGCCTGCGGCCTGGTGCTTGTCAACCAGCGTCCTGATTTCCGTTCCGCAGATATTGCACAGCACAACTTTTACGTTACCGTCAACAGGGATTTTATAGCGGATGCTGGTATGGTCACGGAAAGGGTTGGGATAGCAGCTCAGCGAAACCGGGTCAATACCGCGGGTTTCGTCCATTCCGACGATGGTGGGAATAATGTGCGTGTAATAGACATCCTCCTCCCCGTTCAGGGTGCCCGACCAGGCGAGATGGGCCCCGTTATTATCGGATATCATGCAGAAATAATCCCCCATTTTCGACTGCTGGGGATAACCAACCTGGGGGTCGAACAGATCCGACAGCCGTTTGTTGATCGACCAGGTCACTCCCTGGTCATCGGAATAGCAATAATAGAGCGCCGAAAGAAATGAACCGGCGGGAGCGTCGCGTGTATCGAGCCAGGCAACATCAATCCTGCCATTGGGGGCAACCGACATGGTGGCAAGCCACTGGTAGTTGGTAATGCTCACATCGGTGTTGATCCTCACCGGGGGTTCAAAGCTCAGGAAGCCATCGGTGCTCCTGGCAAACATCACATCCGCCGGGTCAGTTACAGAAATGCGTTGCACGGCAGCCAGAACATAAACATTGCCGCGGCCTGGACCGTTGGAACGATCCACCGCCACGTTGGCCTGGCCCAGGATACCGACAGGGTTGATCGGGCAATTGGCTGTAAGATAGCCATCCATATCGGCCCGGTTGGCGATATCCCATGTGATGGTCGAACCAGGTGTTTGTGCATTGATCGATCTGGAAACGGAAATCCCGTCGGGACTTCCGGCTCCGGCTACCAGGAGTTCACCGTCAGGGCCGACCGTCATCGTTCCCCAGAAAGGATCGTTGTCGACCCACACGCAGTCCTCATAACTTGCCCCGTGGTTGGCCGAGCGGGTGAGAAACCCGGGCTGGCAGGAGCTGTAATACTGGGTCCAGTAAGAGTAGATATTTCCCGAACCCGGGCCGCCGGTACGGTCGATGGCCATCCATTGCTTGTCGCCGCCATGCGCGTCGGTTCCGTTATCCCATTGAGAACCTCCGTTAGTACTTTTATAAACCTTGCAGGTATAATCGCCTGTGACGTTCGTGAGCGAATTGTAATAGAAATTACCCGAAGTGTCATAATCGAGTACGGGATCCGACCTGAAAACCTGGGGGTCGATAACTCCCGGGAAGGTCCAGTGCTGCCCGCCATCGGATGAATAGGCATAACCGGCCTGCCTGAAATTGCTGGCAACATTGTCAAACTGACGCCAGCCGATGACCATATTGTTGGGGTTTTTCGGGTCAACGGCGATGGAGGGTTCGTTGGCGGCATCTCCGATGATGTTCTGTCCGCTCGAGTTCACATTTACCTGGGTGGTGAAAAAGCCGGCGGTTTTAAGCCTCACTGCCGGGGAGGTGTCGTTGTTGCCTGACACCGGCGCAAGATATTTGTCGCCCTGGATTTCGTTGTGGGCTCTGGCTTTTTCGGACCCCTGGCTATGAATGTTCTGGCTGAACGTTTTCAGCGGACTCGCCAGGATAATCCCTGTCAGGATCAACCCGTGTAATAAATATTTTGTCATGTGCTACTGTTTGTTTTCCGGTCCACATGGAATACCATAGACTTATTCACGGTTTGCATGAAACTCGTGCCTCCGGATATTTCATACTTCAAAGTTATGAAATTGTTTATTCTCCCGTAGCCCGGGAAGGTAAAAACTAGCTTTTCAGACAATAAACAGGGTAAAAAGGGAGTCGCTGAACCATCGCATAACCCTCTATTATTGAAGGGAGCGTTTAATCAGGCTGAAGTTAAAACTCGTCGGGAAGCGACTTCAGCTGTTCGTTGGTAAACACAGGCCCGTCTTTGCATACGTAAGTTGACCCGATGTTGCAACGGCCGCACTTCCCAAGGCCGCATTGCATCTTCATTTCAAGGGTTGTTATGATGTCTTTATCAGCAAAACCAAGCTTCAGCAGCGACTGGATAGTGTATTTGATCATGATCGGAGGGCCGCAGGTGATCACCTTGGTGTTTTCGATCACCGGTTTTACTACCTCTTCCAGAATTTTGGGAACAACGCCACGTTGTCATGCCATGTCTCCTCGGGCCGGTCGATGGTGAGCACAATGTTCAGGCTTTTATCGTCCTGCCACTCTTTGATCTCCTCCTTGTAACAGAGATCGGCTGATGTACGTGCGCCATAGAGAATCGTAAAATCCTTGTAGTCGCCCCGGTTGTCGATACAATACTGGATCAGCGAGCGAAGAGGGGCCAGGCCAATGCCACCTCCAACAAAAAGCAGGTTTTTTCCCTTGATATCCTCCAGCGGGAACCAGTTCCCGAAGGGTCCGCGGATGCCTACCTCGTCGCCCTCCTCTATGCAGTTGTGAATATCGGCAGTAACAACGCCTGCTTTTTTGATGGAACAATCGAAATAGCCCTTCCGCGTAGCCGATGATGCGATACAAAAGGTGCATTCACCCGAACCCAGCAGTGAAAATTCCACAAACTGACCCGGCAAAAAGGTGAATTGTTCCATCAGCCCCTCCTCCCTGAATTTCAGGCGGTAAGTACGGATATCGGGGGTTTCCTGAATGACTTTGTCGACTTTACAGATCGTTGGAACTAAAAGCTTTTCCATAGAAAAAAAGATAAATGGCGAACCGGCAAAAAAAACTATTATTCATTAATTGTATTCATTCCTGCATTCCTGCATTATTTGCATTGTTTGCATTGTTTGCATTGTCTGCATTGTTTGCATTGTCTGCATTGTTTGCATTGTCTGCATTGTCTGCATTATTTGCATTCCTGCATTTAAACATTAGCTGCCACCTGGTTCACCACCTCAAAGATGCTGATGTTCACAGGGCAGGCGATGGTACATTTGCCGCAACCCACACAGAGATTTTCGCCAAAGCGCTCCTTGTAATAGACAAATTTATGCATGGCCCTTTGCCGCCAGCGGCGGTATTTTGCCGGGCGCGGATTATGCCCTCCCGCCATCAGGGTAAAATAGCCGTTGTTGCAGGAGTCGTAACTCTTGTAGCGAACACCGGTATCCTTAACCTTTTCATCGGAAATCTTAAAACAATGGCACGACGGGCAAACGAATGCACAGGTGTTGCAACTGATGCAATTTCCCGACACATTCTCAAATTCGGGCGTGTCAAAGATCTTCGAAAGCCGGGCATTCACCTCCGCGTAATTCATCTTCAGGCGGAATGTGCCGTCGAAGGCGGCATACTGCCTGCTCATTTCGGGATTGGCAATTTCTTCAGTGACAGGCGATGCAAACCGCGTAATGGGTTCTGTCAGGAATTCCTCACCCTTTGCTGTTCTTGCCTTCAGGTAAATCTTTCCGTCCTGGCCATTGACCACCAGGATATCGAGTGCATCCAGGTTTTCGACATCATAATCGAGCGAGGTACAGAAGCAATGGGTATCGGCTTTGTCACAGCGGGTGGAGATAATGAGGGTGTTGTTACGGCGTTTCTGGTAATCGGTGTCGATAAAGTCCCAGTTATAGACCTTGTCGAGCACCTGGAGGCTGCGGGCATCGCAATGCTTCACGCCGAGGATAACGCGTTTTGCCGCCAGGGGATCTTCATCCACATCACTTACATCGGTTCCGGCATTGGTGGCGACGTATTTCATCACCCTGGCCGACCTGGGGAAGAAAAGCGGTTTGATGCTCTGGGTTTTCGCGATGGGGGAATCGGGATCACATTCAGCAAGCGTCGTTAACCGTTTATAATCAAATTTGCCGAATTTTTCAACCGGAGCATAGGTTTCATGACTGGCCACGATGGCTTCGTAGATTTTCTGCAGGCCGGCTTTATCGGTTACAAAGGTGGAAAAGCTCATAGGTTTGGATTCGGATTACATGATAAAATCATCGGGATCTTTCATACTGTATTTGTAGAAGGCGCCCCGGTCGCCGGGAATAACGCCGGCCAGGTGTTCCTGGAAGTTTTCATAGATCACGCTTTCGTTTTGCTTATGCAGCAGGTGCAGCGGAAGGTGACTCGGGCAGGCTTTTTCGCAGTTGCGGCAATCGACACAGCGGCCGGCCAGGTGCAGCGACCATGTCATCAGGGCATGGAAGGCGGCGGATGTCGTGTTGGCGCCGTTGTAAAGCGTTGCGGTTTCCTGGTCGATACAGCATTTGGCACAATAGCAGAGCGGGCATGAATGGCGGCAGGCATTGCAGCGGATGCAGTTTTCAAATACCTCTTCAAAATAGGCGGCGCGCCCGGTAAGGGACATGGCTGCCAGGGAGGCGATATCGGCATTCATCTTATAGGTTGCATGCTGCAATTCTGCAGGAGTGCCGAGCATTTCGTCAAACACCACTGCATCGGGGACCATGCAGTCGACACAATTCTGCATCTTCTGCCCACTGTCGTCGGTCACCCCTTCGCAGGCAATCCCGATCACATAAAGGTTTTCGCGCTTCACCTGGCTTTCGGTAAGCATCAGGTTCAGTGAACGGCTGTCGCAACCTTTTACCACCAGACCAACCCGTTTGCGGCGGGTATGTTCGTTTTTGAGATAATTGACGAGGTTAAAAACCGATTTGCCGGTGAACACCAGTTTGGAAACATCGTCGGCAGTGTTCACCAGCACCGGAACCTGGTTATCGTCGAAACCATTCATGCGGTAGCCAACGAAAACATCGATCTTCCCTTCAGCAAAGAGTTTCGCCGCGATTTCCTGGATCTGTTTCGTGTAGTTCATTTCTTTTCGAAATTTTCTTTTTTATACAAATGAAGCGGTCCGAGTTTTTTGATGTCATCGGTCACCTTGCTCACCACCTTGGCAAATTTGGGACCTTCGGCAGCCGACACCCAGGAGAACTGAATCCTGTTTTCGTGGAATCCCACGAAATTCAGCAGTTTCTTGGTAACCAGGAAGCGGCGGCGGGCATAGTAATTCCCGCTGATGTAGTGACAATCGCCGGGGTGGCATCCTGAAACAAGCACGCCGTCGGCTGTGGTTTGCAGCGATTTTATCAGGAACCAAGGGTCAACGCGCGACGAGCAGGGAACCCTGATGATGCGGATGTTGGGTGGATACTGGATGCGGGAGGTTCCCGTGAGGTCTGACCCGGCATAGGAACACCAGTTGCAGAGAATGCCCATGATCACCGGTTCCCAGTTGGGAGGGGCGATAAGTCCGGGCTTTTCAATGCTGACAAGTTGATCTTTTACTTCTGCTTCCATTAGATTGAAACTATCTCGTTAATGATTTG
>CAIYQH010000528.1 GCA_903928285.1 uncultured Bacteroidales bacterium | reverse complement strand
GGCTTCATCTTAATAATGTCGAGATTCAGTTGTTTCATTTTCCTCAGGTTGTTTTTCAGTATTTTCAGGCAAAATTTCCGCTTACGATCAGCATGCCTGATATAACGGAAAGGATAAAAAAAAAGTGTGCCACTTGCCAGGGCACACTTTAAAAATCAATAAACAATGTCTGAATTTGAACGATGGCATTTGTTGTCTGCTGCAAACTGCCGTCAATATTTTTGGTTGATGAACTTGCAATGCAAATGTAGTGCAATCCACCTATGGAAACTGTTAAGGAATATTAATATACGTTAAAAATTGTTAAAACAATCCGCCCCATTTTAAATACCTTTGCACCAATGAACAGGCGGATTATCTTTTTAACGATTATAGCCATGACCATCGCCCTGATCGGGCTGATGAGCATCCAGATCTATTGGATCCAGAGCGCTTCGGCCATCAAGGAGGCCAATTTCAGGCGCAGTGTCAACGAATCGATGGTGAAGGTCATTCAGAAGGTGGAGCGGATGGAGAAGAACAAAGCGCTGGCAGCCAACCAGTATGAAAGCATGCTGAACTTCAACCGTCATCTGCCTTACGACAGTTTTATCACCAAGGAGGAGATGGATTCGCTGATTTCCCTGCAGCTCAACATGAACGGTGTGGATACCCGTTTTGAATTCTGCATATACAAGCCCGAACGGCAGGAATTCCTGATGGAACGTTCGCCCAATTACCGCAAGGAGCTGATCGAGAAAGGCAATGCCTTTGTGCTTTTCCAGGCTGATATCTATACAAGCCCCGAATACCTGCTGATATTTTTCCCCCGGGAAAAGCAGTTCCTGCTGACCGAACTCTGGGGCATGCTGCTGATCTCGATCATCCTCATTATCGTGATCGTTTATTCATTCACCTATACCATTACCACCATTTTCAGGCAAAAACGGCTATCGGAAATGAAAAATGATTTCATCAACAACATGACCCATGAGTTCAAAACGCCGATATCCACCATCTCCTTAGCCTGCGAAGCATTAGGAGATACTGAGATCAGGAAGTCGGGTGAAATCCTCGACAGCTACCTTTCGATGATCCAGGAGGAGAACAAAAGGCTGGCGGGGATGGCAGAGAAAATCCTGCAAACGGCGGTGATCGACAAGGGGCAGCTGAAGATGAACAAGGAAAAGATCGACCTCCATGAAATCATTACCGATGTGATCAAGAACCTGCGGATCCAGGTGGAGATCAAGGATGGCGAGATCATCAGGAAATTCGGGGCAAGCCATTCGCGGATCGAAGGCGACAAGGTGCATGTTACCAACCTGGTATACAACCTTCTTGACAATGCCAATAAATATTCGCCGCGAAAACCCCTGATCCGTATCAGCACGGAGAATGCAAACAACGGGATCGTGATGGTCATTGAAGACAACGGCATCGGAATAGGAAAGATCGAACAAAAAAAGATATTTGACAAGTTGTACCGGGTGCCGACGGGCAACATCCATGAAGTACGTGGTTTCGGGCTGGGTCTGAGCTATGTGAAGGCCATCGTGGAGGAGCATCACGGAAAGATAAGCCTGGAAAGCGAAGTGAACAGGGGAACAAAATTCAGGGTATTCCTTCCCTTTTACATCAAAGAATAATTTCGTATCTTTCCCGTTTAATAAACCATTATCAACAAATCACCACTGGCATATCAGGTTTGACCACGAGATCTCTTCCCGGGAATATCGTATCCGCGATGACAGAAATCACGTGTACAATTTCAATTTTTCCCGGCTGCACCATGTTGGCAAAAAAGAAAAAAGGCCGGTAACCCAATGGTTTCAGATAAAAAGGAAGAATATGGATAAACAACAAATCAGGCTGCTGCTGGCAGAGGATGACCGTAACCTCGGGAATATCCTGAAGAACTACCTGGAGGCAAAAGGTTATGCAACTACCTTGTGTGTCAATGGCCAGGAGGCCACCGAAACATTTGCAAGGAAAGAGTTTGATTTTTGTATCCTCGATATCATGATGCCTGTGAAAGACGGCTTTACCGTTGCCACCGAGATCAGGGCTGTAAATAAAAAGATCCCCATCCTGTTTCTCACGGCCAAGACCCTCCAGGAGGATAAACTGAAGGGCTTTGAAATCGGCGCCGACGACTATATCACCAAACCCTTCAGCATGGAGGAATTGCTGCTGCGCATGCATGCCATCCTGCGCCGTACAGACGAAGCTGCCAAACCTGCCGGTGCCGATAACACCTACACGATCGGAATCTATACCTTTGATTACAACCGCCAGACCCTGATCAGCAAGAACAAGGAACAAAAACTTACATCGAAGGAGGCAGGGCTGCTCAGGCTTCTCTGCACGCATGCCAATGAAGTGCTGGATCGTCCTACGGCGCTCAACGAGATATGGAACGACGACAGTTACTTTAATGCCCGCAGCATGGATGTGTACATTGTCAAACTGCGTAAATACCTCAAAGGCGACCCAAGGGTGGAGTTGCTGAACGTACATGGCGTGGGCTTCAAACTGGTGATGAATACCTAACCCTGATCGCATGAGACCGGCTACCCAGTTATATATCGTCCCTACCCCGATCGGCAACCTGGAAGACATCACCTTCCGCGCCATCCGGATATTGAAGGAGGTTGATTTTATCCTGGCCGAAGATACCCGTACTTCGGGCCACCTGCTGAAACATTACGGGATTGAAAAAAAACTTGTCCCGCATCATCTTTTCAATGAACATAAAACCATTGAGAATATCGTCGACAGGCTGAAAGCAGGAGCCGTTTGCGCGCTGGTGAGCGATGCCGGCACGCCAGCCATCTCCGACCCGGGATACATGCTGGTACGCGCCTGCATACAGGCTGAACTGATTGTGGAGTGTCTCCCGGGGCCTACCGCTTTCGTTCCAGCCCTTGTGAATTCGGGGATCGCATCCGATCATTTTGTGTTCGAGGGCTTTCTTCCCCACAAAAAAGGGCGGCATACGCGCCTAACCAGTTTAGCCGCCGAGGAGAAAACGATGATCTTTTACGAATCACCACACAGGCTTGTCAAGGCGCTGGCACAGTTTGCCGGGTATTTCGGGGCCGACCGTTATGCCTGCGTTTCCCGTGAACTCACCAAGATCTTTGAAGAAAATATCCGTGGTACCCTGCAGGAGCTGATTGCATACTTTGAAAAGAAAACCGTGAAGGGGGAAATTGTCATTGTAATCGCCGGGAAATCAGATACCGGCAAGTCATGATGCCGAAGAAATCAGCTGTATCTTCCTTCAGCCCCTCCTGACAATATCGAACCTGGTAAAATTCCTTACAGGGGCCTCCTCCATTTCCACCTGTTCAACATGCGCGCCCAACGGGCCTTTTCGGCACCAGGCAAGGAACATTTCCAGCATGTCATCGGCCCCTTCGGCCTCCACATAGACTTTGTCATAACCTGAATTCATAACAAAACCATTGATGGAAAATCGACAGGCAGCCTCCATGGCCGAAAACCTGAATCCAACGCGCTGAACTTTCCCGCTGATCATGATATTGTAATGCTTCATGGTGAAAAAATAATTCCTGATCAAAAATAATATTTTCATTTGCGATCACCAACAGGGGAAGAAAAATTAACAAATAATTATTGTTCTGCGTAATTTTACGACTGTTAAAAGCAACGCTATGTGCGGACGTTATTCTTTTGCCGTTGAAGATGCCCTGATCCTCGAATGGTTTGGATTACGGGTCAGGACTGCCATCTACAAAGCCAGGTACAACTGTGCCCCCGCTCAGAATCTGGCGGTAATTGCAAATGAGCTGCCGGGGGAACTCAGTTTTTTCAGGTGGGGTCTGATACCATCCTGGGCAAAAGATGCCTCTGTCGGGAATAAACTGATCAATGCCAGAGCTGAAACCCTGGCTGAAAAACCCTCCTTCAGAAACTCATTCCGCAACCGCCGGTGCCTGGTGCCTGCCACAGGCTTTTTTGAATGGAAACGGAATGCCCTGAAAACCCCTTACCATATCCGCTTAAAAAGCAGGGAGCCCTTCTGTTTTGCAGGGCTTTGGGATAAATGGGTGGACGGCGACGGAGCG
>CAIYQH010000527.1 GCA_903928285.1 uncultured Bacteroidales bacterium | reverse complement strand
GTCCCGCTCGCTGTCTTGACCAGCCTGGTTACCGTCTTTTTATCCCTGTAAACCCGCATTGAATCCCTGAAGTCGTAGACCACAAAGTCGATCGGGTTGATCTCATATACAAAGCAAAGGGTGCGATGCGCTGAATCTCTTGAAAAGATCCTGGCGAAGGTATTGCCGGCATGGATTTTCTTCAGGTCGAATACCTCCTGGCTCTCTTTGGCAATCCTGTCAATCATCGCCCCCGAAACATGTGCCGACAGGAGGGAGGAGAGGTTCTGGTTGTTACCGACCTTTCCGTAGACGATATCGGCGCTGTCAAGCCTGATCTTGTATGCAATCCTGTGTTTAACCACCACAGGATGTGGCAGGACCGCTGTTTTAGGCGAATTTGGGATCAGGGGAAAGTAAAAGGCAACGATCGCCACGATGATCAGCACGAGCAGAACGGCGGCAATGGAATAGCTTTTAACGGATATTTTCTGCATGATTTTATTCGAATGTCAGGTTAATCTGCACGATCTCAGGCCGGTTTCCGAGCCTTACCGGCGGTCCCCAGGTGCCATAGCCGTTGGAGACGAAAAAATGGGTGTTGCCTGTTTTTTTATAACCGCTGCTCAGTTCATACATGGCAGAGGTTATATAGTTGAACGGCCACATCTGCCCGTGATGGGTGTGGCCTGAGAGCTGCAGGTCGACCCCCTGGGCAACGGCCTGTTCCAGGTGAAAGGGCTGGTGGTCCATCAGGATGACAGGCATGGTGCGGTCGACAGGTTGCATGATATCGGCAAGTTCCCTGCGCGGTTTTCCTGTAAACCTCGATTTGTCACGGTCGTCGCGCCCCACGAGCCAGAAACGGCCGTCAACCAGTATGGCGGTATCGCGCAACATGGTAAGTCCGTGTTCCTCAAGGTACTTCACGGCCGCCTCCGCCCCGCCGATATATTCATGGTTCCCGGTGATGGCATAAACGCCCAGCCTTGATTTTATCTGTGCGAGGTTTGCGCCCAGATTGTTTTTGATCACCGGGGCGAGGTCCTCATCCACCACGTCGCCGGCAAAAAGAACGAGGTCGGGATGCAGCGAATTGATGTCGGCAACAAGCCGGTTTGCCTTTCGCTTGGCGATCAGGGTCCCCAGGTGTATGTCGGATGCCATGACGATATTCAACGATTTAATTCCCGCCACAGTTTTGACAATGTGGAGGTCGAGCCTTTTAATCCGCGGGTTCCTCGCATTGATAAACCCGGCGAGGACTACGAGGGTTACCAGTACCATGGAGATAAACAGGGCGACCAGTTTGGTCTTCTGGTAATCGGTATAGAAAAACTGAGGAAAAACAGGGATGAAATGGTTGATCAGCCTTCCCAGGTCGACCGTCAGGGCAATCAGGATGAAATAGAGCATGTAAGCGAGCCAGAAGGAGCCGATCCAGGTGATGACCCCGGTAAGCCCGCATGGCCAGACGCGTTCAAGGATCCTGGCAAGGATAAAAGTTGAGGCTATGACCCAGAACCCTGCGATATACCAGGGGCGCCATTCAGAACCGGATGGGATGGCCTGCAGACCCTTTATGAAGATATAGCTGTTAACCAAACCGTAAACCACCACGACGATGGTGAAAAATATGATGAAGATGTTTGTTTTCAATTATTTTTTTCTTTTTAATGATTTTGGTTGCAAAGATACCGTTTCATAAAAATATACTTCTAAATTTGTTCAGACAAAACACTATACCCGGTTCAGGCGCATGAATCGCAACCGACCTTAACATTTACTTTTAAAACCCGAAAAATGATTGAGACTGGCTTTACACTTAGCTGGATTGATTACACCGTAATGATCGTCTATTTTGCATTTGTGCT
>CAIYQH010000526.1 GCA_903928285.1 uncultured Bacteroidales bacterium | reverse complement strand
TGTTTTCCCCTCTTTTGCCTTGTTTGGAAATTCCATGCACACATTTCGTCATCAATGATTTTAACTTAACCACCAAGATTTCACAATGTCTTGCCCAAGTTCACGATGGACTTCCTCGTGTGCTTTGTGCCTTCTTTGTGTCTTTGCGGTTATACTCCAGCCCGGTTTCTGAAAGTTAAACAATCTCTTAAACCAAAAAATAAAATCACCGCTTCTGTCGAAATCCCTCCGAAATTTCGTAAATTTACCATGCAAATTCCATTCCCGTTTGTATGCCAACCCGCAATCCCATACCCATTTTCTCCTTTTTTCAATTTCTTCTGAATTAACCTTCCTCTAAGGCTCCTCTAACCTTCTACTCACTTAGAAACCTGTTAGCTTTAACTTCAAACCATGCCACCATCTTACCTGGTCGGCCATTTTCAATAATATACGGGCGTTAAAAGATATTCCCGATGCCCAGGTAAAGGCCGCTGGTGCCATCCTGCCTGTTTAGGGCAACGCCGTAATCGGCTGAAATGATAAAGTTTTCATTGATGGCGATCCGCAGACCAATACCGGTTGCCAGGTGCAGGTGATCGGCGCTGCTGCTGAAGTAGAAGGCTTTCTGATCATCCGGCACGGTATTCGGATTGACGGGATGATCCTTGACCACCATCCCCCCGTCGAGAAAAGCAGTCAAGCCGAGGTAAAGGTTTTGCTTCATCACAACCGACCTGAAAAATTTCCAGCGAAGTTCGAGATTCCCGAAGGCCACACCGTCGCCCGTGATACGGTCTCGCAGGATGCCGCGGATGGTGAGGGCGCCGCCCAGTCCGTCGGGTTTTGTACTCAGGCTGAAGGAGCTGAAAATATAGGGCAGGATATAGTAAGGGGTAGCCCCGTTTATTGTTCCCTGGTAACCCAGCTGGTAGGCGGCAACCAGCTGCTTTTTCACCAGGGGAAGATATTGCCGTTGGATCACCGCCAGCCGGGTAAAGGCATAGGGATGGTTCCCCAGCAGGGAGGGGGCGGTCAGGAGCAGTATTTCCGACCACAGCCCCTTGTTCGGGGCGGCTTCATTATCACGGGTATCAAATACCAGCCCGGTCTTCAGGAAGATTGAAGTACCTCCGTTTTTTTCATCCGGGCGGATCAGCCCGTAGGCCACGTAATGATCGTAAAGCAAGGCAGTATCGGGCAGTTTGTCACCCGCTTTTTTTCCTTTGTTGATCCTGTTGATGTCGACGGTACGGGTCTGGATTCCAATGATGTTTATCCCGGCGAGCCAGCGAAATTTCTGACCCAGGATCGGTCCCTGGAAATCGGCCATGATCCTGTACATCCTGCGTTCCTCCTTATAAAAAACATGGGAGATGTAACCTGGCGAACCCTGGGTTGCAAGGGCCGCCTGGTAATTGGATTCATACCCGTTGAATCCATAGAAATCAAGCGTCTTTTCAGGGAGATAATCGAGATCGGCCGTCACCCTGATTCCGCCGGGGATCAGGTACTTTGAATCGTAAAATACCTGGTAAACCGCACTTCCCTTGGTAAACCATGAACATTCGGCATAGATGGTATGTTTATACTCAGGGTAGGTGGTACCATCCCCGTAATAAAAAACCTGTCCCAGCGCCCCCAGCTGCAGGCCCATATCGGCATCATAGGCCACCACGGGCAGGGCCGCCCAGGTCCATCCCCTTTTTACCTTCTCCCTGCCTGCGATTTTCGTAGAGTCGGTCTGAGCATAAACCAACGTTCCCCAAAGAAACGACAGGATCGAAATCAACAGAAAATACCGGAGGCGCATCATGGCGACAAAATTCAGCATATCATTCTGTTAAAGAATTTTCAGGGATGGGCATCGTTTCATGGGTTTCCGGCCTTAACCGGCGAATAATCCACAGACAGCCACCCATCAGCAAGGCACTGCCCACGATCAGGAAGACATTATCGGTGGATCCGAAATTTTCATAATCCCCTTTAATGATACCCTGATGACAAAGATAGGCTACGATGACCACGGCGCCATTATTGATCAGATGAGCCCATATCGGCACCCAAAGCGAGCCGCTCCAGTAAAAGAGATATCCAAAGAGTACGCCCAGCAACATCCTGGGAAGGAACCCGTAAAACTGCATATGCATGGCGGAGAAAAGAAATGCCGAGACGAATATTGCAAGATGAATACTCCCGGCCCATTCTTTCAGAACCCGCTGCAGCAACCCGCGGAAAAGGAACTCCTCGCCGATGGCAGGCAAAACGGCAATCATCAGCAGGTTGAAGATAAAAGCGCCCATGGTGGGCATTTTCATGAAGGCCCCTGTAAGTTTGGCGGCCTGCTCCTCCGACGATTTCATCCAGTCCTCCATGCCTTTGAGAAAAGTGGGCAGTTTCATCAATTCATTCATTTCGACCATCCAGTTGATGAATGGCAAGGCTATGAACATCATCGCGAGCGTGAGCAGGTAGATTTGCCAGCGCGAAGGCTTGTCAAGATGAAGGTATCGGGTACTGCTTCGCTCGAAAAAATAACCGCATAGCAGTACCGGGAAGATAAAGAGTCCGAACGACTGCAAAACCTGGAAATACTGCAATAGTTTGATTGATTTTGCATCTTCAAGGTTACTCAGCAAAGCTATGACTTCAACGGTCTTTACGCCAAAGAGGGGCGCTGTCAGCAGTAAACCGATGAAAAAGGTCAGGGCAAAACAGGAGATGATCATCAGAACCGAAAACAGGAGCCGGGAAAATGGGGTAAGGCTTTCGAGAATAGGCGCTTTCGGCTGGTACATGGATTATGGCTATTTTTGCCGCTAAATTACCACAATTTGCCAAAGATCGGAAATATTGAGCTGGGCGACTTTCCCCTTTTCCTGGCTCCCATGGAGGATGTAACGGATTCACCCTTTCGGGTGATCTGCAGGGAGTATGGTGCCGATGTACTGGTCACTGAGTTTATTGCGGCCGAAGGACTGATCCGCGATGCCGTTAAAAGTAACAACAAGATGCGGTTTGAACCTGCCGAGCGGCCCATCGGTATACAGATCTTTGGTGAAAATGTAGAATCGATGATGAAGGCTGCGGAAGTGGCTGAAGCAGCCAATCCCGACTTCATCGATCTCAATTTCGGCTGCCCTGTGCGCAAGATCGTGATGAAGGGTGGCGGAGCTGCCCTGCTCCAGGATATTCCCAAGATGATCAGGATGACAGAGGCAGTCGTTAAGTCAACACGGTTGCCGGTTACAGTGAAAACCCGCCTGGGATGGGACGATGCGCATAAGGATATCGTTGATATCGCCGAACAGTTGCAGGGTGCGGGTATCAGCGCCATTGCCATCCACGGGCGCACGCGGGCCCAGTTGTACGGCGGAGAGGCCGACTGGACCCTGATCGGCGAGGTGAAAAACAACCCCCGCATCCAAATACCGGTATTCGGAAACGGAGATGTCGATTCGGGACCGAAAGCCGAGGAGATGAAAAACAGGTTTGGCGTTGACGGGATCCTGATCGGCCGCGCTGCAACTGGTAATCCCTGGATTTTCAGGGAGATCAAAGCCTGGCTGGCCAGCCATTCCATCCCTCCGCCACCCCCGGTCACCGAACGGGTCGGGGTGGTACGCCGGCATCTTGAGGCCTCGATCCAGTACAAGGGCGAACGGGCAACGCTTTATGAAATCCGTAAACTCTACAGCGGATATTTCAGAGGAATTCCGAACTTCAGATCCTGGAGGATGAAGATGGTGACAGCCGCCAGTACGGCAGAGGTGCTTGATATCCTTGCGGTTATCGAAAAGACTGAGGATATTCAGGCTTAACTGCCTCCAGGGTATGCAATCAATGCAATCAATGCAATCAATGCAATCAATGCAAATAATGCAATCAATGCAAATAATGCAATCAGAGCAATCAATGCAATCAATGCAGAAATGAAGGAATTTAGGAATTTAGGAATTTAGGAAATTCCCCTGGGACAGTTGTTATTTTAATTTCCGCAGAGGGTCAGTTTTCCTGGCCGGAACGATGTTGTCCTGTGTCAGCTCCGGGAAACAGAGACTGTTCTGATGATCGCCACGGCTGAACATACAGGCAGCACCATAAATTTGATCTTAGACGGGTATCAACATTTTTTACCTGCCATGGCAAGATAAAACCCCTGACCAACCAGCTGCCTCCTGCCTAATACCTATTGCCAATTGCCAATTGCCTACTGTCTATTGCCTATTGCCTACTGCCTGTTGCCTTCTCCCCATCTACTTGTCATCCCCTGTATCCTCCTTCACATTTTTGATCCGGTCCAGCAACTCCTTCGGCAGTTCATCGGTATATTCCGATTCCTTCGTTTCATCGGTCTCATTTCCGCCGCGGCCGTACCTGATCTTCAGGTTCTCCATGGGGCCGGTGATCTTCATCGGGATCCCGATGATCCCGAGCGGTCCCATCCCCAGCCTCACTTTCATGTTCAGCTTGCTGTCGAATGTGGAGGTCCCTGCGATTTTGACCCTGACACCCTTTACCTTGAACTTGAATTGCTCAAGGGTGATGGTATTATTTTTGATGGTTGATTTTATATCGACCTTCGACATGTCGGGATTGCTCAACCCCTCTTTCTGCGTGCCTTTGCTGATATCGTTGAAAAGTTTAAGCCCGTAGAATTTTACCTTCTTAACGGAAACCGTACCACCTCCCTCGAGCGATGGCAACACGGGATACATGTCTGCGTTCAGCCTGCCCTTCAGGGAATAGTCAAGCGAGACAACCCCTTCAGCCTTACCGGCCGACGAGGCAAGTTCACGGATCATGGTGATCTCGTTGTACCCCCGTTTTATGTCAAAATCATCCGCCTTGATATGAAATTCAAAGAAGGCCTTTTGCGGGGTGATACTTCCATAAGTGGCGTCCATCTTCACCTTGCAGTCGATCAGGCTGAAGCCCCCCGACCGGAGCAGCAATATACCTTTTTCCAGGTCGGTTTCACCGGTGAGGTCCTTGATGTTCAGTCCCTTGAAACTGACTGTTTTAATGGTGGCCCTGAACTTGATATCCAGGTCGGACGGGATGATGACGACACCCGATTCCGACGGTTTGGAAGTTGAAGGAGTTGCAGGGGAATATGCCATGAATTCGTCGACATTGAGTTTGTCGGAATTGAGTTCGAAATCGCCTTTGAGTGTGCCTCCCTTTGCAAGGGCATAATTCAGGATGTTGCTGAGCGCTCCTTTGAGTTTGAAGTCGGACGCCCCGTAGGTGGCCAGGAAATTGTCGAACCACAGCTTGTCCTGGTCGAAACTGAAGTTGCCGGTATGGATGACAAATGGTTTCGGGAACATGTCGGAGGAAAAGGAGATGTTGCGCAACGAGAAACTGCCTGCGTTGTGAAGGCGGTTGAAGTGGCCGGCTGCGGCGTCGCTCTGGCGACCTTTCAGATCAAGGG
>CAIYQH010000525.1 GCA_903928285.1 uncultured Bacteroidales bacterium | reverse complement strand
GGGGTATTAGCTCAGTTGGCCAGAGCGCTGCGTTCGCAATGCAGAGGTCACCGGTTCGACTCCGGTATACTCCACGACCCACAACCATACCAGGCTGTAAATTAATCGTTTACAGCTTTTTTAATTTCATTACACACGAAATTACACACACTTTCGAGGTGGTTTGGTTTCGGGTTCCCCCTTCTCACTATTCCGTTTCTTTCCTTAGTATCCTTGGCAATCCATGCCCGGCAAGGTGCCGGGCTATTATTCATCCATAAACTCAATTCACTATGAAAAACACAACTGAAACAATGACCGCCGAACAGATTATTAACCAGGTATCCGTATTGGATATACCCGAATTCCGGGCAGACTTACGGAAAATGATGGATCAACATTTCCTGCACTGTGCCAGTGTCGGCAATAGTCCTGAACCTTATTACTGTGCTTTCATAGCAGTTGATTCACTCCTGAAGGAAATATGTGAGCTTAAACAATCAGAACAATAACTGAAAAAGGTTGCTTAAATGCAGAAACATGCTCCCGGTAATACTGCCGGGGGTCTTTTAACTATTGGCTATGTCACGTCTGACAACTCCAACCCCGTTTGAAAATTTGGAAACCTCGACCCCCTGGGTCCCGTAAACGCATTTGAGTAACGCTTGTGACCCCTCCGGTATCGTCGATTAAATTCACGGTTATACGCAAGCTAACACCTTGTGATTTTTCATGATTGCATTTTTTCCAGTTTTCAATCCGGAACATTTAGTAGCTTTGAGCATAAATTTTCTTCAAATGCCATTGTCCTGGAACGAAATAAAAGAACGTGCGGTACATTTTTCCAAAGAATGGGAAACTGAAAATTCCGAAGACGCTGAGGCTAAATCATTTTGGGACGATTTTTTTAATGTATTTGGGATTCACCGTCGCAAGGTTGCCAGTTTTGAAAAACCTGTTAAACGACTTGATGAATCTACGGGTTATATTGATCTACTTTGGAAAGGGACAATCTTAGTAGAACATAAATCCAGGGGCAAGGACCTTGATAAAGCTTACAAACAGGCACTTGATTATTTTCCTGGGCTAAAGGATTTTGAACTCCCTCAATATGTCCTGGTCTCTGATTTTGCCAGGTTCAGGCTTTATGATCTGGATACTGATACTCATTTTGAGTTTCTTCTTGGTGACTTATATAAAAATGTAAAGCACTTTGGCTTCATTGCCGGGTATCAGAAACATGAATTCCGCGAACAGGACCCGGTCAATATCAAAGCAGCCGAACTCATGGGTAAACTCCATGACAGGTTAAAAGAGATCGGTTATACCGGGCACCCGCTTGAGGTTTACCTTGTACGGCTGTTGTTCTGCCTGTTTGCCGAGGATACCAGCATTTTTGAAAAGGACCAGTTCCGCGATTACATCGTGAGCAAGACTAAGGAGGACGGCAGCGACTTGGCATATCATTTGGCGTCGCTATTCTATGTTCTGAATACCCCCAGGGAGAAAAGGCTGACCAACCTGGACGAGGATATGTCCGCTTTTCACTATGTCAACGGCAAACTGTTTGAAGAAACACTGCCCCCGGCCTCCTTTGACAGCAAAATGAGGGACATCCTTCTTGAATGCACGGCGCTGAACTGGGGCGCTATCTCCCCGGCTATTTTTGGCTCATTGTTTCAGTCTGTCATGAACCCGGTTGAGCGCAGGAACCTTGGGGCTCATTACACCTCTGAAAAGAACATTCTAAAGGTCATTAAGCCGTTGTTCCTGGATGATCTCTGGAAAGAGTATGATGCCGTAAAAGATAACCGTAACAGGCTGATCCGCCTCCATGAAAAAATTGCCGGATTCCGTTTTCTCGATCCCGCGTGCGGGTGTGGCAACTTCCTGGTGATCTCCTACCGTGAATTAAGGCTCTTGGAGCTGGAGATTATCAAGACCCTGCAAAAAGGGCAGCAGGTTTTTGATATCCATGAATTGCTAAAACTGGATGTGGACCGCTTTTATGGCATCGAGATAGAGGAATTTCCCTCGCAGATCGCACAGGTGGCCATGTGGCTCATGGATCACCAGATGAATATGCGTGTAAGCGAGGAGTTCGGGCAATATTTTGTACGCCTTCCCCTGCGGAAACGGCCCAACATCATTTGCGCAAATTCCCTGCGGACCGACTGGCAAAATTTGATCGACCCCTTACCCTGGGAGCAGGGGGCCCAACGGTTTGATTTCATTTACGGGAATCCGCCTTTTATTGGCAAACACCTGATGAATGAAGCGCAGAAGGAAGATATGGCAGCTATTTTTACTGGGGTTAAAGGAGCTGGCGTGCTGGATTTTGTAACGGCATGGTACGTTAAGGCTGCAGCTTACTGCACAGGGAGCAACACCACGCAGGGGGAGGGAACAAAATGCGCGTTCGTCTCCACCAATTCAATCTCACAAGGCGAGCAGGTCGGCATCCTGTGGAATGAGTTGTTCCATAAATACAAAATCAAAATTCATTTTGCCCACCGGACATTCAAATGGGGCAATGAGGCCAGGGGAAACGCAGCCGTACATGTTGTCATAATCGGATTTTCAAATTTTGATGTCCCAGAGAAAAAGATTTTTGAATATGAAAATCAT
>CAIYQH010000524.1 GCA_903928285.1 uncultured Bacteroidales bacterium | reverse complement strand
TTTTTCCTGCTCATCGGGCTCGAACTTGAACGGGAGGTTTATATCGGCGAATTGTCGGACCTGAAGAGCGCCTCCCTCCCTGTCATTGCTGCCATCGGGGGAATGGTGGTGCCGGCGGCGCTGTATCTTGTATTTAATTTCGGATCGGCTACCCAGTCGGGTGCCGGTATTCCCATGGCCACCGATATCGCCTTTGCGGTGGGGATCCTCTCCATCCTGGGAAGCCGGGTCCCTTCATCGCTGAAGGTCTTCCTGACGGCGCTGGCGGTTATCGACGACCTGGGGGCGATCCTGATCATCGCCATATTTTACACGGGTTCACTCAGCTTTGTAAACCTCATTGTCGCCTTTGCCATCTTCGGCGGACTGATTGTGCTGAACCGCCTTAAAATAAGGAACCTCTTGCCCTACCTTATCGGGGGCGTGGCGATGTGGTACTTCATGCTCCATTCGGGAATTCATTCAACCATTACCGGCGTTTTGCTGGCCTTTACGATTCCATTCGACGGGGGCGTTGAGAAATCGCCATCTACGAAACTGCTTCATTTCCTGCACAAACCGGTCGCCTTTATCATTCTTCCCCTGTTTGCCCTTGCCAATACGGGCATTGTGCTTGCCGGCGGATGGCAGGGTAGCCTTTCACATGCCAGCAGCCTTGGCATCTTTGCCGGACTGATCATCGGGAAGCCGCTCGGGATTTTCCTGTTTTCATTCTTAGGTGCAGGAATCGGGCTCTCCAGCCTGCCGGGCGATCTGAAATGGAAGCATATCGTGGGGGCCGGTTTCCTGGCCGGTATCGGCTTCACCATGTCCATCTTCATTACCATGCTGGCCTTTGACCAGGCAGAACTGGTAAACTTTTCGAAACTGGCTGTACTGGCGGCCTCGCTTATTGCTGGAACCATCGGTTTTTTCTGGCTCAGGGCCAGTTTGAAGCGGGAAACTCCGGGTTAAAACATTCCCCCGACCAACTCCTTCATGGTTATCCCGGCAAAATAGTTGTCGATGTTGAAAGGAAACAGCGTCTCCCTGATCACCGGCTCCTGGTGCGCGACACCGGTGAGCGCAGTTTCAATATCCTCGGTATCGAACTTGCTGAAATAATCGCCGAAGATCTTGATATGCTGTATGATGCCATTGTGCACGTCGAGATCGAATTCGATGGTTCCACTCTTTTCGGTCCGCACGATTTTTTTGAAATTGTAATTGGGCGAATAGCCGAAATTCCACTCCCAGGTGTTGTATTTGTTTCGTACCAGTTCATAAATCTTTTCATGATCTTCGGCGGTCAGGTCGAGGAATTTTGCATCAGGATATTTCTCTGTAATATGATCATGGATCAGCGTTGCAAACTGCAGCACATCGAGGGGCTCTTTCAGGTGTTCGCTGATGTTGGTCACGCGGCTGCGAACCGACTTCACGGCCTTGCCGGTAAATTTCAGCGGGTCGGCATGAAGCGCTGCCGCAAGGTCGGGCATGTGGGCGGAGAAGAGGAGCGTGCCATGATGCAGCACCCTGTTTTTCCAGATATGCTCGGCATTTCCCGAAAACTTCATCCCGTCGATGGTCAGGTCGTTACGGCCTTCAAACCGGGCGTTGATACCCATTTTTTCAAGAACTTCCAGGATGGGTTGGGTGTATTTTCTGAAATCGATAAGGCTCTCTTCGTGTCCCTTCTGGATAAAGGTGAAGTTCAGGTTGCCGAGGTCGTGGAAAACCGCGCCGCCACCGCTTAACCGGCGTACCACAGGGATGTTGTTCGACTTTACATAGTCAACATTGATCTCGGCCAGCGTATTCTGGTGCTTGCCGACAATGATGGAGGGTGCATTCCGCCAGAGCATGAAAGAATCCTCTTCGAAATTTTTCAGAACATATTCTTCCGTCGCAAGGTTGAAGTAGGGATCGGTGTTGTGGCGCTTAATGATGAGCATTTTGTTAATTTTGCAGTAAAATTAAGGTATTCTGGCCAACAGGTCGCTATATTTGCACACATTTTCTGGTTGAACGATATTCAATAACACCCTATGGATTATTTTATTTACCTGGTTTTCAGGATCTTCATTTCCATCTTCAGGTTTATCCCCTTTCGCCTGCTTTTCGTTGTTTCCGACCTCATTTATTACCTGGTCTTTTATGTGGCAGGATACCGTAAAACTGTCGTGTTTGACAACCTCCGCAAATCCTTCCCCAATAAGTCCGAAGCGGAAATCAAAAAAATCGCAAAGGGGTTTTATCATCACCTGGCCGATATGCTTATCGAGAGTCTGAAGGCCTTTACCATGAAAGAGCAGGAGGTGGTAAAGCGGTACAGGTTTTACCATACGGAGTTCCTGGATGACCTATTCAGGAAGGGGCAGCAGGTTATTGTTGTTGCCGGACATTACGGGAACTGGGAGTGGGCCGGGATTGCCGCGGGCACCCAGATGCTGCATAAACCGGTAGGATTTTATAAGCCGCTCTCCAACAAGTTCATTGACGGGTATATCCAGAAAACCCGTGTACAGGGTAGGTCGAAACTGGCCTCAATCGTAAAGACGGCCGAAACCTTTAAAGCCGATTGGGGAGAACCTGCCGCCTTTTACATGGTGGCCGACCAGAGCCCGTCAAGTTCGAGGCTTGCCTTCTGGGTTGATTTCATGAACCAGGAAACTGCAACACTTCACGGTCCGGAGAAATATGCCCGGATTTCTGGGTATCCGGTTGTTTTTGCCTATGTTAAAAAAGAAAAACGGGGCTATTATTCCATTGACTTCCGGATGCTGGAGGCAGATCCCGGAAAAACAAAAACCGGCGAGATAACAGGCCGGTTTATGAAAATGCTGGAAGATGTCATTATGACGAAACCCGAATATTATCTCTGGTCGCACCGCCGGTGGAAACTGAAGCGTGTTGCGAAGTAACCCGCAGTCCGCACCGGGCTGAATTACAGCAATCCCCCGTTTTTGTAGATCGCCAGCTGGGCATCATAAAATTTTCCAAGCTGGACAGTAACAGCGTTTCTCTGGTTAGTCAGGATTCCCGATACAAAGTCAACCGTGACCCTGTCGCCATGCTGCAGGTTGGCGGCAACAAGAAATTCAGGATTATAGGTAAGGATCGGCATGGCCGCATTGATGGCGTTTCTTTCGTAGATGGCTCCATACGATTCGGCCAGGATACAGCTTACCCCCAGCGACTGGAAACAGTCAACCGCCTGCTGACGGGAACTTCCTGCGCCGAAATTCTTGCCGGTAATGACGATGTCGCCCGGCTTTGCCTTCTTTGCAAAATCTTCATATCCCCTGAGGTTGTCGAAGGTATACTGTCCCATCTCTTTGATGTCGGTGATGGTAAGATAGCGGTTATGGAAGATCATGTCGGTATCGATATCATCCTTCTGGATAATCCACACATTGCCTTCGACACAGGTCGGCTTGGCTGTTTTAACCTTCGGTGCTGCAGTATTGGACGATGCGTCGCCTTTTCCTGACGCGGCAAACAGCGTCGGCTGGTCGGGGATCTGGTCGGGGGTGGTGATAAACCCGGCGACAGCCGATGCAGCCACCACTGCCGGCGATGCAAGATAAACGAACCCTTTTCCCTGTTTTCCTTCGAAGTTGCGGTTTCCCGTGCTGATGGTCACCTCGCCGGGACCGTTTTGTCCAACCTGCCCGGCGGCACAACCGGCGCAACCAGCGTTGGAGACCATGACGCCGGCCTCCTTGAAGACCTGGATCAGTCCTTCGTCCATGGCCTGGGTCCAGATGGCATCGGTGGCAGGGACGATCTTTAATACTACCCCGGGGGCAACTTTCCTGCCTCTCAGTAACGACGCGGCAATGCGCAGGTCTTCAATGCGGCCGTTGGTACAACTGCCGATAAAGCCTGAGTCGATCTTCTGGTTGCGAACGGTATCGATCGAGGTGTCGTCATGGGGATGTCCCGGGCGGGCGACCATGGTGACAAATTTGCCGAGTTCCAGGTCGAAGGTTCTCTCGTAAACGGCTTCTGCGCCGGCGGTAACCATCGGGTAATCCTTCCCGGTGATGGCCTTTAATTCATTCAGCAGGGCAGGGGAGGTGGGAAACAAAATGATGATGGCTCCCATTTCGGTACCCATGGAGGAGATAGTAATCCGTTCGGCAAGGGTGAACTTTTCGGTTTCCGCACCATAAATTTCGACGGAACAACCCAGCAGTTTGTTGGCGCCGAAGACCGAAAGCAGGTTCAGCACCACATCCTTGGCGGAGAGGCCGGCCGGCCTTTTACCGTTAAGGTTGATTTTTACCGAGGATGGCACTTTGAACCACACAGCTCCCTTGGCCCATGCGGCCGCGATGTCCTGGTCGCCCATTCCCTGGCCGAAGGAGGCGATGGCGCCCATGATATTGGCATGAGAATCGGTGGAAACGAAGGTGCTGCCCGGCCATACGAGGCCGTTATCGATGGCCAGGTGAGTGCCGATGCCGGCGTTGACGTCGTATACACGGATGTTATTTTCGCGGGCATACAGCCTGCAGTAATGCTGGTTGGCCGCATATTTCTGATCGGAACCGCCGGGGTTGCAGTCGAAGGTGAAGATGGTCTTTTTTGGGTCGGCAATGGTAAGTCCGTTGTCAACAAGGTTTTTCACCACATTGGCCCCGCCAAAATCGCGTGCGGCGCGGGTATCGATGAATACATCCACGATGTCGCCAGGCTTTACCGACTTCTGACCGGAATGGTCTGCTATGATTTTCTCTATGATGGTCATGGTATAAGAGGTTAGTTGTTAATTCAATGCAAGCAATGCATGCAATGCAAGCAATGCAAATAATGCAAATAATGCAAATAATGTAAATAATGCAAGCAATGCAAGCAATGCAAACATTGCTGGCAATGCCCGATTCAATTAAACAAAGATCAATAAAAAAATGAAAAATTGTTTTTTTTGTGAAGAATGAGTTTTTTCAATGAATACTGCATAGTAAATCTCATGAATTGTTTGAAC
>CAIYQH010000523.1 GCA_903928285.1 uncultured Bacteroidales bacterium | reverse complement strand
GACAATGTATATATGTATGGGCTGGTAAAGGGAAGGATGACCGAAAAAACACCCTATTATCCCTGCAGCAAAAAAGGAGAGGTGAGGGCGGAAATTGCAAGGATGCTGAGCAGTGAAATGAAAGCAGGGGGAATTCCCGTTACAATTGCCAGGGCTGCCGATCTGTATGGACCCCATGCCACTACGACCAGCATCCCCTTCCTGATGGTTTTTAAAAATTTGCTGGAGGGCAGAAAGGCACAGTGGCTGGTGAATGCAAAAACCACTCACAGCTTTTCCTATACAAACGATTGCGCAAAGGCGATGCTGCTGCTTGCCCAGGATGATTCCTCGTTTAACCAGATATGGCACCTGCCGACCAGTAATCCGGGTGTAAGTGGTGAACTGTTCATTGAAATGGCAGCAGGAGCGTTGAATAGGACACCAGAATTCCGGGTATTAAAAAAATGGATGATCGCCTTTGGCGGATTATTTGATACCACCATCAGGGAAAGTTATGAAATGCTTTACCAGTATGAATATGATTATGCGTTCGATTCTACTAAATTTGAAAAATATTTTCAGTTTGAACCAACCTCATATTCACTCGGTATCGCCGAAACCATCAGTTTCCTTAAACCAGGAATGTAAACAACGGGATGCAGTATCAGCATAACAATCGTGACATATCCTGCCGGCGACAGGGTTCGATAATCAGCAGGTTACTATAAAAGAAAGACAATCATATGAAAAAGAGATTCAGTTTCATGCAGGTGTTGATCTATTATGCTATTGCCATTGCATTATCCCTGATCTTCAGGGTTCCCCGGTTTAATCCGGAATGGTATCTCCATTTACAGGATTATCAGTACGGGTGGATCCTTTTTTCACTTTTGCGAGCTTCAGGCCCGCTTGCCGGAGGCATTACCAGTATGTTGATCTTCAGGAAAAGGTATGAGCGGACGATTACGATCACGGGTGTATCCCTGGCCGTCAGTGCAATTTATATCGGGGCGCCGTTACTGCTGATATCGCTCCTTGGCATTACCGGACCAGGCACCGAAAATCCCAACTGGTTTGGATTTTTATCGGGAAGTACGCTTATCATGTATTGTCTTTTCGAGGAGATAGGCTGGAGAGGCTTTCTGCAGGATTCAATGCGGCGCATTCCAAACCCGTTCCGTTTCATCATCATCGGAACGTTATGGTATTTGTGGCATCTTAACTTGCTATCGCCCGACCTCTATTCCATCAGGTTCGGGCTGCTGGTTCACCTTCCTTCCTGTATTTTAGGCAGCTGGATCATAGGATTCCTAGCCGACAAGTATAAATCGGTCATGGTTGCCGCTGCCGCACATTCCATCTTTAATATTTTCTTTGATCTGCATGCAGATATGAAAGCCAAGGTTATGATTGTGGCCGGCATGTTAATCATCTGGATGGTATCTTCCCGGCTGCTGGATAAATCATTGCCAGTCCCAATTAAAAGGGACAATTAAAATAATTTCTGAACAAGTCTTTTAATCAATAATATTATGAAAATCCTGGCAATAGAAAAAAATCTCCGTCAGATTGATCCTGACAGGGAGAGAGCAACTTTATCGGACGAGGCAATTGCCCTGTATGAACTATACCATGATGAGATCGTCAGGGAGTTTTATTTTAATGAAAATCATGAAGCGATCCTTGTACTGGAATATACCTCCATTGCCGCGTGCGAGGAGCTGCTGCATGAACTTCCCCTTGTAAAAAATGGACTAACTCGCTTTGAACTGATGGAAATGCGACCCTATACCGGGTTTGAACGGGTGTTTATTGAAAACTCCTGATCGGCAGTTGTTTACTATAAAACTAAATGATGAATCTTACATTTTCAAGGGTTTTAGGCATTTCGCTGATCGTGGGTTCCTGGATCCTCTGGGGCATCCTGTTTGTTCTTCCATTCT
>CAIYQH010000522.1 GCA_903928285.1 uncultured Bacteroidales bacterium | reverse complement strand
CGGCAAAAATGGTCAAACCTGAACGACAATCTACCTTCCTTACCTTTATCTTCCCCAATTTATGGCAGAACCACATCATGGACTCCATGCGGATCGTGGTGGCCTTTGTCCCGGTTGATGAAACCAATACGATCTTTTATCTCAGAACCTACCAGAAGATGGTGAAACTGCCGGTGCTGAAAGATCTCTATTTCCTGTTCACCAGAATTTTCAACAGGATTGTGCTACACCAGGACCGGCGGGTCGTGGAGACCCACCAGCCACAGCCAACAACCTTAAAGATGGACGAAAATCTGATCACTGGCGATTATCCGGTAATCTTATACCGGAAACGCAGGGAAGAGCTCAAATCCGCCGTTCTTTAGTGACACTTGTCAACCTTCATATAGGGATAGGTAAACTCGGTTGGCGGAATCAGGGTCTCCTTGATCGTGCGCGGGTTGGTCCACCGCAGCAGGTTCAGATGGCTTCCTGATTTGTCGTTGGTTCCCGATCCCCGGGCCCCGCCGAAGGGCTGTTGGCCCACTACGGCACCCGATGGCTTGTCGTTGAAGTAGAAGTTCCCGGCAGCATAACGCAGGATCCGACAAGCCTTGTTGATGGCTTCACGGTCCTTGGAAAAAACCGAACCGGTAAGTCCGTAGGGTGAGGTCTGGTCGCAGATGTGAAGGGTCTCTTCAAAATCCTTATCCTTGTAAATATAGATGGTCATCACGGGACCAAATATCTCCTCTTCCATGGTTTTGAAATGGGGATTGGTCGTTTTGATCACCGTTGGTTGCACAAAATAGCCCTTCGACTTATCGCCGGTGCCGCCGAAGATCACTTCGGCATCCGTCGATTTCTTTGCGTAGTCGATATACCCCATGATGTTGTCGAACGAAGCCTCATCAATGACGGCATTCATGAAATGGCTGAATTCCCTGACATCTCCTACGGTAATCTGGCTGATCATGTCGCCGATGCGTGATTTTACATCGGCCCACATCGATTCAGGGAGATAGGTTCGTGAGGCTGCCGAACATTTCTGGCCCTGGTATTCAAAAGCGCCACGGACAATGGCTACCGAAACCTCCTGCGGGTCAGAAGAGGGGTGTACAAAGATGAAATCCTTTCCGCCTGTCTCTCCTACGATACGTGGATAGGAGCGGTAGTTTGCCATATTCGTGGCGGCCGATTGCCAGAGGCTGTTGAAGGTATTGTTCGATCCGGTAAAATGGATCCCTGTCATATCACGGTGACTCAGGACTGTTTTGCCTATCAGGCTGCCGGCACCGGGGATGAAGTTAATAACGCCATCGGGCATTCCGGCCTCCTGAAAGATTTTCATGAGGTAGTAGTTCGATAACAGCGATGTGGTTGCCGGCTTCCATACCGAAGTGTTGCCCATCAGGGCAGGAGCCATGTTCAGGTTCGAGGCGATCGCAGTAAAGTTAAAGGGAGTCACCGTGAACACAAAACCCTCAAGTGGCCTGTACTCGATCCGGTTGATGATCCCCGGCTGCGAATGAGGCTGTTCCTTATAGATCTCGGTGATGAAATAGGCGTTGAAATTGAGGAAGTCGATGGTCTCACAGGCAGCATCTATCTCAGCCTGGAAAGCGCTTTTTCCCTGGCCAAGCATTGTTGCGGCATTAACCTGCGACCTGTATTTTTTCGAGATCAGCTCCGCTGCCTTCAGGGTAATGGAGACCCTGTCGACCCATGGAAACGATTCCCACTCCTTATGCGCTTTGAGGGCTGCTTCAATGGCCATCCTGATCTCCGGCTCTCCCGCCTTGTGATAGGTAGCAAGCACATGTCCGTGGTCGTGGGGCATCACAACTTTCCCTGTATCCCCTGTCCGAATCTCTTTTCCCCCGATGATCAGGGGAATGTCCAACACCTCCGAACTCATCCTGTCCAGCTCGGCATTTAAGGTTTTCCGTTCCTTGCATCCGGGTGCATAACTCAGCGTATGCTCATTCTGCGGACGCTCCAGATTAAATATAGCGTTATTCATAGGTGTAATTTTAGTGGCAAAATTATGATATTTATCGATATGTTTATTTTTGCATATCGCTATAAAATTCATCGTGCAAAGATAATAATTAATTTAGAATGAATCTAAATTAATTAACGTCCGGCAAGTTCCAGTTTTCTGTTTTTCAGGAAGAGGGCAAGGATGACAAGGGAGACGGAGATTACGGTCATTACCAGGAAGGCAAGACCGAAACCGGTTGTTCTTCCCAGGCTTGTTGCGGAGATGGCGCCGACGAGGGCGGCGCCGGTGAGTTGTCCGATGGAAACAAAAATTACCAGGATTCCCTGTGTGGAGGCCCTTTCTATGGCCTGTACCTCATTCAGCATAATATAATTCAGGGAGGCGCGCATGGCCAGACCGAAGCCGAGAAAGGCCTCAGCAGTGTAGTAGAGCATAATATTCCGGGTGAGCAGGCTCAACAGAAAAAGCGCAACGGAGGCGATCGTCAGCCCGGTGATTATGATAACCTTTGATCCGACTTTGTCAACCAACCTCCCACCCAGGGGCGATCCAATTGCCGTGGCAATAACAACCGGGAGAAGCATAAAGCTTGCCCTTGACGGCTCCACACCGAACAGGTCGACCGCCAGTTTGGGAAGGAAAACGATGGTTGACTGGAACAACCCCAGTCCAAAAGCGATAAATCCGACAATCCTGACCTGTCGTGACCTGAAAAGCCTGACATTCAACACCGGCTCCTTCTGATGGCTTTCATACATCAGCAGAATGGGTGTAAGCAGGAATGTGACCATCAGGAAAGGCAGCACGCTCCATGAACCGAGGCTTTCCGCCATCCTGTGCGTGTCAATATTGTTCACGGCCAGGGTAAAGCTGGTGAGGATCATGGCCATCATAATGATCCCTGACCAGTCGATTTCATTTTTCTTTTCAAGCCGTTTGGAAGGGAGGAGCTTTGCGGCAAAGATCATCAGCACGATGGCGATGGGGATATTGATCAGGAAGAGGGCATTCCAGTCAAAGTAAAGCAGCATGATCCCGGCAATAAACGGGCCAAGGATAAAGGCGATGCCAAAAACGGCACCGATGAGTCCCAATGCCCTGCCCCGCTTTTCAACAGGAAACACATCCCCGATGGTTGCGGAGGCAACGGGAAAAATACCGCTTGAACCAAACCCCTGGATGGCTCTTCCCACCAGCAGCATGGTGGTATCATGCGACAGGGAAACGACCAGGGACCCAACCCCGAAAATTGCTACGGCAAGGATGTAGACCGAGCGTCGCCCGTAGGCATCCGACATTTTAGCCATCAAGGATATCCCGACCAGGTTAAACAGCACATAGATCGAAAAAATCCAGCTCAGGTCGCGAGCACCTACGTACAGGGCCTTTTCGATGGATGGGATGGCTGGTCCGACAATTGAAATATCAAGCGCTCCCATCAGCACGCCGACAAAAAGCAATATGAGAATCGGGGTTGTAGTTTTAGACTTAACCATAGAAGATCTGATGATTTGTTAAAAGGTGATGCTGTAACCGACAGGAGCTGAAATAAATTGTAAAGTGACTTGAAACCAGCGACAATCCACAATGCATATTCCGGTCCAGGCTGCAAAGTTACCAATAATCACTGTTCCGGGAGGACACCGGATCAGTCATTTTCTGCATATCGTTAAAAATCCTACTTTTGCAGCATATTATCACGTCATGGAAACAAAATTCACCAAAAAATTATCCGACGTACGGCTCCATTATAAAATCTGGATGTCGGATGAGAAGGAGACCGGGATCATGGGCGACGGTAAATGGCAGATGTTAAAGCTGATCGAGGAAAAAGGGTCGTTGAAGGCCGCGTGCGACGAATTAGGATATACTTACCGTCGTACCTGGGGAAACCTTAAAAAAATAGAAAAATTCTTCGGGTTCCCGTTGCTGGAAAAGCAACGCGGCGGCAGCGACGGAGGCCATTCAGCGCTGACAGTAGAGGGGAAAAACCTGGTAAAGGCTTTCGATAATTTCCATAAAACTGTCGACACCCAGATCCAGTCAGGTTTTGAAAATTTCATCCTGGAGTTAAAACGGCAGGACCCGGCAACTGACACAGGCAATTCCGGCGGAAATTAAGAGCCTGGTTGATTTTCAAAAATAAAATTTAAATGGTATTATTTGAAGATGCATTATCCATCGTTATTGGCCAGGCGACAGTGCCAGAAAGCGGCCGGGTTTCCCTGAGCGCATCAGCCGGCAGGGTGCTGGCGGAAGATATCTTTTCCGACATGGAAATGCCTCCCTTTGATAAATCAGCCGTGGATGGCTATGCCTGCAGGATGGGGGACATTGCTCCTTTACCGTCGCCCGGCAAAGAGCCTGGAACATCGGATGCCGGTCTGTGGAAATCCGCGACACTGGCAGTCATAGAAACCATTCCTGCCGGGAAAATTCCATTAACAACGGTTGGTCCCCGTGAATGTTCCAAAATCATGACCGGAGCCATGGTTCCGCGGGGTGCCGACTGCGTTGTCATGGTTGAAGATGCGGTGGAGACCACCGCAGATACAGTCAGATTCACAAGGTTTCCCAGGGCAAAAAACATTTGTTACAAAGGTGAAGATATCCGGTTGGGGGATCCTGTCCTATCCAAGGGCACAAAAATAGCTCCCTCCCATGTGGCGGTACTGGCCAGCGTAGGCGCAGTTACCCCGATGGTGTACAATCAGCCCCGGGTCGGTATTATTTCAACAGGCGATGAATTGGTTGAGCCTTTCCGGATGCCGGGCCTGGCACAAATCAGGAATTCGAATGGCTGCCAGTTGGAGGCACAGGTGAATTCAGTCCCGGCAATCGCTGATTATATTGGCATTGCCCCGGATGACGGCCCTGGGCTAAGGTCGGTTATCGACAGGGCTCTCACGGAAAATGATGTGGTGCTTTTATCGGGTGGCGTATCGATGGGCGAGTTTGACCATGTCCCGGGAATCCTCCGGGAGGCAGGCGTTGAAATTTTATTTGAAAAGATTGCCATACAACCCGGGAAACCTACCGTTTTCGGACGCAAAGGGGATAAGTTCGTCTTCGGGCTTCCCGGAAACCCGGTATCCTCTTTTGTATTATTTGAAATGATGGTCAGGCCCTTTCTGTTAAAGATGATGGGTCACAAGGAACACACACCGGATCTTTTTTTGAGGATGGGTGTCGATTTTTCACGCCGGAAATCGGAACGTAAATCGCTGATCCCCGTGCAAATCAGGGAGGGGGCCGTTTTCCCTGTCGAATATCATGGTTCTGCCCATATTCAGGCCTATTCAAAAGCCAATGCCATTCTGATCATGGAGATCGGGACAACTGACATTAACAAAGGGGAGCAGGTGCATGTACGACCGATTTAATCGCCCGATCACCTACCTGAGGGTCTCCGTGACCGACCGGTGCAACCTCCGCTGCACCTACTGCATGCCTGCGGAAGGGGTCAAACTGCTTAGTCACAAAGACATCCTGAGCTTTGAAGAGATCCTTGATGTGATCAGGGAAGCCGTCTCGCTGGGCATTACCAAGGTGCGTATCACGGGAGGCGAACCCCTGGTGCGCAAAGGCATCATTCCCTTTGTGGAAAAGGTTGCGACTGTTGAAGGCATTACTGATTTCGGCCTTACCACCAATGGTATCTTCCTGCCTGAAAATGCTGTTGCACTGGCCGGTGCCGGGCTCCACCGCATCAATATCAGTCTCGATACCCTGGATCCTGAAAAATACAGGAAGATCACCCGGGGTGGTGATATCGGGAAGGTCTTAACGGGAATCGAGGCAGCCCGGGCGGCCGGATTAAACCCGGTAAAAATCAACTGCGTGGTACGGAATTCCTCGGATGAACCGGATGCCGTTGCCGTCAGGGCATTCTGCGCCGAAAGAGGAATTGAAGCCAGGTTTATCCACGAGATGAGCCTCGCCGACGGGTGTTTCACCATCGTTGAAAACGGCCATGGTGGCGACTGCCGGAACTGCAACAGGCTAAGACTTACCGCCAATGGAATGATCCGCCCCTGTTTGTTCAATGATATCCAGTTCAGTACCCGTGAACTGGGCATCCGGGAGGCGCTTGAAATGGCTGTCGGCATGAAACCGGCACAGGGAAGCGTCAGCAGTAACGGGACATTTAATCATATCGGAGGATAATTTTGACATTATGACAATGAAACAGCAAGGTCTTTCCCACACCGACGAACTGGGCAAGGCAAATATGGTAGATGTAAGCGCTAAACCATTGCAACTCCGCACTGCAGTTGCTACCGGGCATATATCCCTGCAAACAGCCACCCTTGACCTCATCCGGGAGAACAGGATGAAAAAGGGCGATGTAATCACGGTTGCCGAGATTGCCGGGATCCAGGGAGGAAAACGTACCAGCGGCCTCATTCCGCTGTGCCACCCGCTCCTGATCACCAAGATGGATGTTACGGCAACCCTTGATAACACCGGGGTCCGGGTGACAAGCCTGGCCAGGTGTACCGGTCAGACCGGTATCGAAATGGAGGCGCTAACCGCTGTTTCCATAGCCCTGTTAACTATCTATGATATGTGCAAAGCGGTTGACAAGGTAATGGTGATCAATGAAATTAAACTTGTTGAAAAAATCAAGGAAAATATCGGCACAGCTCATCAGTGATTCAACAATTTACTTAAAAAAACAGTTCAAACCATCAATTCTGATTTGAAATTATTTTTAAACAACTCTTAAGCCCAGCCATGCCCAAACTCAGCATAATCTCCGTAAACAAATCAACCCAAAAAGGCACCATCAAACTGCCGGCCGACCAAATCAAACTAACCCAGTATGGCGTGGCAGGCGATGCCCATGCAGGCCCGTGGAACCGGCAAGTCAGTCTTCTTGGCACCGAAAGTATCCGCAAATTTGAGGCTGATGCACGACGGAAAGTCAACCATGGCGAGTTTGCTGAAAACATTACCACAACAGGGATGGAGATTTGGGCCAGTCATCCCCTCGACCGGTTTACCTCCGGCGATATTGAACTGGAGGTGACCCAGATCGGCAAGGAATGTCATGGCACCAGTTGTGCGATCTATAAAGAGGTCGGGAATTGTGTCATGCCAAAGGAGGGGATCTTTTGCCGGGTACTGAGTCCCGGGATATTAACGGCGGGTATGGAGCTCGAATACCATCCAAAAGTTTTCAGGATCATGGTCATCACGCTGAGCGACAGGGCCAGTTCTGGAGAATATGAGGACAGGTCGGGGCCGCGTGTCACGGAGTTGTTGGAGAGCCATTTTACCAGTCTGGGGTTCCTGCATTCAATTTCCGGTTTCCTCATTCCCGATGATCGTCAAAAGCTGGAAGAGTTACTGCATAAAGCAAAGGAAGAACTTGTCGATTTTGTGTTCACCACAGGCGGAACAGGCATCGGGCCGAGAGATTTCACGCCGGATGTGGTCGGCAGGCTGCTTGACAAGGAAATCCCCGGGATCATGGAGATGATCCGGATGAAATACGGGACTGAAAAACCTGCGGCCCTTGTTAGCAGGTCTGTGGCAGGGGTGATGGGAAAATCGCTCGTCTTTACCCTTCCCGGCAGTGTCAGGGCTGTCAATGAGTACATGGCCGAGATCAGCAAATCGATGACCCACCTGGTGTATATGTTGCACGGGCTCGACAGCCACTGAAGGCATGATGTGCGGAACCCTTCGCAAAGGGTCAGTTTACATGGTGTTTCTCAACCTGACCCTGGCAAGGCTGACTGATCATGGAGGTGTCGTGGCAGGTTTCAAATTCAATCTGCAGGGTGGTATGGGTAATGCTGAAGTTTTCCTGTAATATCTGTTCTATCTTCCCCCGCAGGATATTGGAATCACTGAGCAACATATCATTCGTTGTGGAGATATGGGCCTCGAAGAGGATGTCGTGATCCTGGAGCTGCCAGCAATGGACATGGTGGACATTCCTGATCCCCGGTTGCTTTTCCAGCAGGGTCTTTATCCTGGCCAGGTCCAGGTGTTCGGGTGTACTCTGCATCAGGATATCGACCGATTCACGTAATATCTGCCAGGCCTGTACCAGGATGACGCAACTGATCATGATCGTCAGCAGCGGATCGATCCATACAATCCCCGTATACCGCATAAAGAGAGCCCCAGCGATGACGCCAACCGAAGAGATCGTGTCGCCCAGCAGGTGCAGGTAAGCTGCCCTGACATTCAGGCTATGCTTTGAATCGCGGTGCAGGAATAGCATCGACACCAGGTTGCCTGCGAACCCGATTACCGCAACGATGAGCATCAGTCCTGTCGCCACCGCTTCGGGATGCATAAACCTTACAACGGCTTCATAGGAAAGGTAAAAGGAAATTCCCGTGAGGATGGCAGCATTGATAAATGCCGAAAGGATTTCAAAACGCTTGTATCCGAAGGTACGACGGGCATCGGGTTTGCGCTCCCCTACCCTGTTGGCGACCCAGGTAAGGATCAGGGCAAGGGTATCGCTCAGGTTGTGGATCGCTTCGGAGACCAGCGACAGGCTGTTGGAAAGTATCCCGCCGGCAATTTCGGCCAGGGTGATCGCGCCATTCAGCAATATGCTGACCAGCAGTCGTTCCGAAGGATTTTCATGATGATGTGCATGGTTTTCCATGGCCCAAAAGTAACCAATTCCGGCATGCCGTCCATTCCACCAGAACATAGTTTGATGTAATTAACGCCTGAAAACCATTTTTTTTGTTCCCTTTGCCGTATGCCTGAATTATGTTATAACTTTGACCCTGTTCAAACCTCCAACAAAATCGGGCACCATAAAAGCCGGGGCCACCTGCCATCCTCCTTCGATAATGGTTATTCACTTTTAGTACCGGAAAACAATACCGGTGTATAAGTTCTTATTTCCGACCTCGTGAATTGCGGGAAATCACCGTTTTGTAAAGGCATTTTACTCAACTGCTATATTTCAAACTCAGAAAAAAACTAAAAACTCCAGTAATCACTTAATCTGCCTTTTTATGCATCTGCAAAACAACCTCCGGATCAGTTCCCTGGTCATGCTTGCTTTTTTAGTGCTGCTTGGCGGCTGCAATAAACACAACGAAAACTATATCAATGTCAATGTCGGAAATTCAAAAGTCAAAACCACCCTTGACAGGACACTGGTTCCCGTTCCTGTGACCACTTACCCGTATATCAGTATCCGCGATGTTGCACAATATGATCAATACGGGTATGGAAAATTCACCTACGGGCCCGGCATTCCCTGTCAGAAACGGCTGGATCTGATGCCGGCGGGATATAATGGCGAATCGGCCAGGCCAGCCGCCACACTCCTCCATTTTTTCACCGTTACCGACATTCATTTAACGGATAAGGAATCGCCCTGTCAAACCATTTACTTTGCACCCGATACCGGCCAGGGAGGCATCGGGTGTTATTCACCGCTGACCCTTTATACAACCCATGTATTCAATGCAGCGGTACAAACCATCAATAAACTGGATGACGAACGGCCTTTCGACCTGGGCCTTGCCCTCGGCGACCTGGCAAACAACACCAAGAAAAACGAAATGGACTGGTTTCTCAAACTGATGGACGGGGGGCTCCTGACACCCTCCTCCGGCCTGCAGAAACCGGGAACGCTGCCCGATTACCAGCAACCCTTTACGGCGGAAGGACTTCATTCGCATATCCCCTGGTATGCAGCCCTTGGCAATCATGACCATTTCTGGTCCGGGTCAAAACCAGTTATTGATAAAATCCGCAACGCCTATATTGGGAAGACCATTCTACAGGTTGGCTATGCCATGGGGGCTGCATACCAGATTGGCCTGAATTTATTTTCCATGGGAACAATTGACGGAAGCACCAAGTATGGCGATGTTATTGGCTGTGGTGTCGTCGCCGATATGGGAACGATTCCCGAAATTGCAGCCGACGAAAACCGGAGAACACTGGCATCGTTAAACGATTGGCTTGATGAATTCCGGACGTCAACCTCGAAACCCTTCGGCCATGGGTTTATCCAGAGCGACCCGAAAAATGTGCTGGGCGCCTGTTATTCCTTTATACCAAAATCGAATATCCCTATAAAAATCATTGTAATCGACGATACCCAGCCCAATGACGATACGGTCCTTTGCCCCGACAGTATTTTCGGTCATGGCGAACTGCCGAAGGATCGTTATGACTGGCTTATGGCCCAGCTCCAGGATGGCCAGGATGCGAACCAGTTGATGATCATTGCGGCTCATGTCCCGATTCATGTGCTCACCGGCACAATCCCTTTAGCTGGATTCCGGTTGCAGGTTGTTACAGTAGCGAAGACCAGCTTGTTGAACAACTGGAGCAGTTCCCAAACCTGATCCTGTGGGTCTCCGGGCACCGGCATCTCAACAACATAACGGCAGTTCCTTCGTATGACAAGAACGCTCCTGAGAAGGGATTCTGGGAGGTTGAAACAAAATCAACCAGGGAGTTTCCCGAGCAATTCCGCACCTTCGACATCGTGCGCAACACCGATAATACGGTCTCGATCATCGCAACGGATGTGGATATTGAGATGAAGGACAATTCCCTGGCTGCGATTGGACGCAAGTACGCGATTGCATCAAACCAGATATATAACATAATACCAACGCTTCTGGAAACAGGCTCCGTGTCGTACAACGCCGAACTGGTCAAAGTGCTGACTCCTGTAATGCAGGAAAAGATCAGTAAGTGCGGAAAGGCGATTACAAAATAGTTATTCAGCACCCCTAAAAAGAAAACCGCAGCAAATACTTGATTTACTGCGGTTTTTATATTTGATCGGTAGCCCGTAGGGGAATCGAACCCCTGTTACCAGGATGAAAACCTGACGTCCTAACCCCTAGACGAACGGGCCAATGCTTAATTTGGGAGTGCAAAAGTACAATATTACTTTTTTATCTGCAAGAAAAAACAACGGATTGTCCAAGGTATTTTTATCCTCCGATCATCCGCCTCCCTGATATTCCGCCCGCCAGCATTTATCCTGTTAAGGAATCACCCTTACAAAATCCGACTTGGACCGGAGTGATCTCACTACGGATTCGCGAGCCTTTTAAAAACCCGGCACCCGAAAATTCCAACCGTGCCAGCCGGACAGATTGATTTTTATCACCGCCAACATTTATACTGTTTCTGAATAACGGAGGGGGCTGTTTTTCATGCGGCGATTGTCGGGCAATGACAAGCAGCCGGCCCTTTTTTAACAGCCCTGAACAACCCTGGATACCCTCAAATATCTTATTAATTGTAACCATTTCTCAATTAAATTTCGTAATTTTGCGGCTTGTTAGAAAATTCACAAGACTGAAACCAAATACTTTAAAATCAATATATTATGACTAAGTCAAAGAAATTCTTATCGTGTGATGGGAACCAGGCAGCGGCACATATGGCCTACATGTTCAGTGAGGTTGCGGCGATCTACCCGATTACCCCGTCATCCAACATGGCCGAGAACGTAGACGAATGGGCTGCGCATGGCCGGAAAAATCTTTTCGGTGAAGAGGTCAAGGTAGTAGAAATGCAGTCAGAGGCCGGCGCAGCAGGGACCCTGCATGGTTCTTTACAGGCAGGCGCCCTCACCACTACCTTTACCGCCTCCCAGGGATTGTTACTGATGATCCCCAACATGTACAAATTAGCCGGCGAATTGCTGCCAGCCGTATTCCATGTGAGCGCCCGTACCGTTGCCGCCCACGCCCTTTCGATTTTCGGCGACCACAGCGACGTTTATGCCACCCGCCAGACCGGTTTCGCTATGATGGCCTCCGGCTCGGTGCAGGAGGTGATGGATCTGGCAGGGATCGCCCATCTTTCCGCCATCAAACTGCGTGTTCCCTTCCTCCATTTCTTCGATGGTTTCCGCACATCACACGAAATCCAGAAGATCGAGATGTTCGATAACGAAGACATGATGCCGCTGCTCGACATGGAGGCTCTCCAGGCCTTCCGTAACCGCGCACTCAACCCCGAACATCCTGTAACCCGCGGAACCGCGCAGAATCCCGATATCTTCTTCCAGGCAAAAGAGGCCATCAACAAATTTTATGAGCCTATCCCCGATGTCGTGGACGCCTATATGCAGGAGATCACCAAAATGACAGGCCGTGTTTACCACCCCTTTATGTATTATGGCCATCCTGAAGCTGAAAATATCATCGTTGCCATGGGATCCATCACCGATACCACCAAGGAGGTGATCGACCACCTGATGGAAAAGGGTGAAAAGGTCGGGCTGATCTCGGTTCATCTCTATCGCCCCTTCTCGGCAAAATATTTCTTCAACGTACTGCCCAAGACCGTGAAACGCATCTGCGTCCTCGACCGCACCAAGGAGCCCGGAGCCAACGGAGATCCCCTGTTCCTCGATATCCGCGATATGTTCTACGACCGGGAAAACCGCCCGATGATCATTGCCGGACGTTATGGCCTGAGTTCCAAAGACACCACCCCTTCGCAAATCATCACCGTATTTGACAACCTGAAGGCAAAGGAGCCCAAGAGTCACTTCACCCTGGGCATCATCGATGATGTAACGTTCCATTCACTGCCACTGACCCCTGAAGTTGACATTGCTCCCAAAGGCACCTATTCGGCCAAGTTCTTCGGCATCGGTTCCGACGGTACCGTTGGCGCGAATAAAAACTCCATCAAGATCATCGGCGACAGTACCGATAAATATGCCCAGGCCTATTTCGCCTATGACTCGAAAAAATCAGGCGGGATCACCGTATCCCATCTCCGTTTTGGCGACAGTCCGATCCGTTCGCCCTACCTGGTGATTACCCCCGATTTCGTGGCCTGCCATGTGCCTGCCTACCTCGAAAAATATGACCTGCTGAAGGGATTAAAGGATGGTGGAACCTTCCTGCTGAATTCCATGTGGGATGCAGAGGGAACCAAAAACCGCCTGCCCGATCATATGAAAAAATACATGGCAGATCATCAGATAAAGTTCTATATCATTGATGCAACCAAGATCGCTGAAGAGATTGGCCTTGGAAACCGCACCAATTCAATTATGCAGAGCGCCTTCTTCAAGGTCTCCGAAGTGATTCCCTATGTGAAGGCGGTGGCTGATATGAAGAAAGCCATTTACAAAACCTATGGACGCAAAGGTGATGATATTGTCAACATGAACTATGCAGCCATCGACCGCGGGGGAGAACTTACCCAGGTTGAAATACCGGCTGAATGGACGAAAATCGTTGTCAAACCTGCCGATGCTGAAAGCAAAGATGCCTTTATCCGCCAGATTTTCGACCCGGTTAGCGCCATGAATGGTGACGATATCCCTGTCAGCGCATTTGTCGGCCGTGAAGACGGCACCTTCCCCAATGGCACCACGCAGCTTGAAAAACGCGGCATCGCCGTAAATGTACCTGAATGGATCTCCGAAAATTGTATCCAGTGCAACCAATGCGCCTATGTTTGTCCTCACGCTGCAATCCGTCCATTTCTTTTAAACGAAAGCGAAAAACAACAGGCGCCATCCGCCATGGTCACCCTGAAAGCGGTTGGCAAGGAACTTGCCGGAATGGAATTCCGTATCCAGCTCTCCCCCCTCGATTGCACCGGTTGCGGAAACTGCATCGATGTTTGTCCTGCCAAAACCAAGGCTCTCGAGTTCAAACCTCTTGAAATTCAGATGGGCGAAACCACCAACTGGGATTACAACATCACAAAGGTTTCCTATAAAACCAATGTCATCGACCGTTTCAAGACCTTTAAAAACAGTCAGTTTGCCCAGCCACTCTTTGAATTCTCGGGAGCCTGCGCAGGATGCGGTGAAACACCCTATATCAAACTGCTCACCCAGCTATATGGCGACCGTATGATGATCTCCAACGCCACGGGATGTTCCTCCATTTATGGTGGTACTGCTCCCTTCACACCCTATCGGCCCAATTCCGAAGGACAGGGTCCGGCGTGGGCCAACTCACTTTTTGAGGACAATGCCGAATATGGTTATGGAATGGCTGTAGCTATTACACAACTTCGCAAACGCATGGCAGACAAGATGCGCGTGGCAATCAAGGAAAACATGATGAATGCTTCAACCCTTGACGCCATGAGAGCCTGGATCGAAGGCATGTATCATGCAGAAGCTTCCAAAACAGCAGCCCAGGCACTGATCCCATTGCTGACCAAAGAAAGTAATGACCTGTCAAAAGAGTTGCTCAACCTGCGTCAATACCTGATCAAAAAATCGATCTGGATCATCGGCGGTGATGGCTGGGCCTATGATATCGGTTACGGAGGTCTCGACCATGTCATTGCCTCAGGGGAAGATATCAATATCCTTGTACTTGACACGGAGGTTTACTCCAATACAGGCGGACAGGCATCAAAATCGACCCCGGTGGGTGCCATTGCCAAATTTGCCGCTTCCGGAAAAAAGGTCCGTAAAAAGGATCTCGGCGCCATGGCCATGACCTATGGTTATGTGTATGTTTCTCAGGTGTCGATGGGCGCCAACAACAGCCAGCTTTTCCGCGCTGTAAAAGAGGCAGAATCCTATAACGGACCCTCCCTGATCATCGCCTATGCTCCCTGTATCAATCATGGCCTGAAGCTTGGAATGGGCAAGGTTGAAGAAGAGATGGATCGCGCAGTGGCCAGTGGCTACTGGCAATTGTACCGCTACAACCCTGTCAACGGCAATGAAGGAAAGAATCCCTTTACCCTCGATTCGAAAGAACCTGAATGGAGCGCTTTCCAGGATTTCCTTGCCAGTGAAGTACGTTATTCCTCCCTGAAAATGATGTTTCCGGAGGAGGCCGGCGAACTGTTCAAGGCCGCGGAAGACAATGCCAAATGGAGATATAACAATTACAAACGGCTGGCTGCAATGATTTACGAAAAATAGAGAACGGGGATAAGGTAAATTTCCGGAAGGAAAATCCTGTTTTATGGATTCGCCTTCCGGTTTTCCGCCCCTGTTTATTTCATCTAAAACCATATATTTGTAGCACTAATAATTTCTAAATTTCAACTCTCATGGCAAATTTATCAACACGTTATATGGGTCTTCAGTTGAAGAACCCAATCATTGTTGGCGCGAGCAACCTTGTCAAGGACCTGGACAACTGCAAAAAAATGGAAGATGCAGGCGCTGCCGCAATTGTTTACAAAACCCTTTTTGAAGAGCAGATAGAGCTTGAAAGGCTGCAACTCAGCGAAGAGCTGAACCAGTACAACGAGCGTCATGCCGAAATGATCAGTCTCTTTCCCGATATTGATCATGCGGGTCCGCGTGAACACCTGAGCCATCTCAAAAAAGTAGTAAACTCAGTACATATCCCGGTAATAGCCAGTTTAAACTGCACCTTTGATGAAACCTGGGTGGAATATGCCCGGCAGCTGGAAGACACAGGCATCAATGCACTCGAACTTAATTTCTACTCCGTCCCCGCCGATTTCAAGCGCGAAGGGAAAGCCATCGTAAATGAGCAGCTCGATGTGGTCAGTGATGTAAAGAAAAGCGTGAAGATCCCCGTCAGTGTTAAGCTGAGCCCTTTTTATACCAATGCACTGATGGTGATCCAGAACATGTATTACGCTGGTGTTGACGGGTTCGTTCTTTTTAACCGTATGTTCCAGCCTGATATTGACCTTGAAACCGAAGAACATCATTTCCCTTTCAATCTGAGCCATGAGGAGGACAACCGTTTACCCTTAAGGTACATGGGCCTGCTTTACGGCGAGATCCGCGGATCGCTTTGTGCCAACACCGGTGTCTTCACCGGGAAGGATGCCGCCAAGATGATCATGGCCGGCGCCGATTGCGTGCAGGTTGTCAGCACGGTATATAAAAACGGGATTGGCCAGATCGGGAAAATGGTGGATGAGCTCAATACCTGGATGGACGCGAAGAATTATGCCGACATCGATGCCTTCCGCGGTAAACTATCCCGCAAGAACCAGAAAGATCCCTTTTCTTACAGGAGAGCCCAGTATATCGATATCCTGATGAAAAGCGAAGAGATCTTTAAAAAATACCCGATGAGATAGTCCGGTAATCTACCAAACAGATTACCGGAAGTTTGTAAACTGACGGGAAATAGTAAATGAAAAAGAGGGCGCCAAATGGGGACCCTCTTTTTTTTCTTCCGCTCCCGGCCAAACTTCGGGCAATACTAAATCGCCGAAAAATCGCCTAGTTTATATCGAAATCGAACAACATCCTGGTTTGCACGCCTTTCATTTCGCGAATTTCCTTCACGTACAGGTAATATTTATAAT
>CAIYQH010000521.1 GCA_903928285.1 uncultured Bacteroidales bacterium | reverse complement strand
CTTCGCCAGATTTATACCCGTTTGAATATGGCCGACAAGAAAAAGGGTATCCAGGAAAAAATCAACGCCTTACAGAAGAAGTAGGGTACCTGTATCAGGAGATGTTCCGGCATTGGAGGTCTCCTGATATTTTTACTTTTGCTATTTAACATAATATTAATTATAAGACAATTTGAAAAGTATATATATTTGATAATCTGTCCATTATGATTTTTTAAAATGAACAAATATGGCTGAATATGGCAACCCAATATCGAAATATCAGGGAAAATTCAAGACAACGAACAGAGAACGAACAACATGCGATCATGCAAACTCGCGCATGATTGCAGGAATTTATGATAAAGAACAGATATACAGAATATTAACATTTACAGTTTAAGAATGAGAAAAATAACTTTAACTCATGTAGAAGGACCTGAAGGAAACAGTTTCTACAGAGAAAGGAATTGTTATAGTATCGCCCTGGGTAATGGCGTTATTGCCGGATGGTCCAGTGACCGTTTGGCAAATGATTTCATGGTTAAAATAAATCAAGACCTTAATTACATGCTCGTCACACTTAACCAAATCCTTATTGAGACTTACTCCCATTACCGGAAAGTATGGTTTTATGTGACCAACTTTCCGGATCACTCTGCAATTGAAAGGGCAATGGTGAGTGAATTCTCTTCCATTGACCGATGTTTGGAATTAGCTACAACCCGTGGACACTTTGAAAATGGTAATCATATGGTATTCAGACATTTATTTACTTCACTGAATAGCCTTGATGAAATTTTATGTAATCTTCAAAAAGTTGAAAAATACTGCAAACACTACGTTGAAGTGCGGATGCTCCAGGTTTTTCGGGATAGAATTGAGTATGTGCGGACTGATCTAAAGAGCCTTGGTCAAGGTGAAGGGAATGTGGAAATGCGCACTGGACCAGTTAACGGAAAATCTATTAATGTTCATTAAAAACAACAACTATGAACAACTGGAAATCATATTTGGATGGATTTGTTGCCTTTATGAAAATTGAACGGTCCTTGTCACCTAAAACTGTTGAAGGATACTCTCATGATATTTGGAAATTGAAAAATTATCTTGACGTTAAAAAAATAGAAATTCTACCCGAGAAAGTTGAGGTTAAACATCTTAGGGGTTTTATAAACTGTATCAACCATGAGGGCATTACAGCCCGTACTCAGGCTCGGGTAATGACTGGTGTCAGGGCATTTTTTAATTACTTGTTGTTAGAAAATATAGTCAGGCAAAACGTTGCAATGTTGATAGATTTGCCAGTTATCGGCCTGCGGTTGCCTGTGATGCTGAGTGTTACGGAAATCGACAGGATGATAAAAAACATCGACTTCAATGTTCCTGAAGGGAGAAGAAACAAGGCAATTGTCGAAACCCTTTATGGATGTGGCCTTCGAGTTTCTGAACTGGTTGATTTGAAAATATCTGAATTATTTTTTCGGGAAGGATACATTAAGGTGACTGGGAAAGGTGACAAGGAACGGATTGTTCCTATCGGATCGGTTGCTATGAACGAAATCAGTGAATATTTGAAGGTCGATCGACAAAAACTAACCATTAAGAAAAAGCATGAAAATTTTGTATTCCTAAACAGAAACGGTTCCTCTCTTTCTCGGGAAATGGTATTTATTATTGTTCATCAATTATCGGTTCTGGCAGGAATAAAAAAACAGATAGGTCCTCACACTTTACGCCATTCTTTTGCTTCACACCTGCTAGAAGGTGGCGCCGATTTAAGGTCAATTCAAGAGATGATGGGACATGCTTCCATTGTCACTACTGAAATCTATACGCATATAAACAAAGAACATCTCAGGAATGCTATAATTACTTTTCATCCTCGGAATTTCTAATAGGTAATTGTCGAAATATTTTGCCGTCATACTGATTAAAACGATCACCCGGCAATGCAGGTGATCGTTATCGTCAGCAGTCCAAGCACTCCCCCATCGGTTGTCGCTGCAGGTTCTCCCCCACCGGCAATGGCTGCTGGCTCCTCTTCTTTTGGTAAGATTTCTCCATCCTTCTGAAACAGTTCAAAATAAAGCCAGTTGCCGGCCAACAGGGCAGAATTTACAAAGGTGGTCGTTTCGGTTCCGTCATGCACGGCG
>CAIYQH010000520.1 GCA_903928285.1 uncultured Bacteroidales bacterium | reverse complement strand
GATGTCGTTCACGTCGCGCGATACAGCCGCAGCCGCCGATATCCTGAACAGGATGATCGCCGATGACGGATGTACCGTTTTTCTTACCCTTGCAGGCAGCACCAGCGCTGCCGGATGCATGCAGGTTTATGTCGACATGGTAAAAAACAACATGGTCGATGCAATTGTTGCAACAGGAGCCTCCATCGTTGATATGGACTTTTTTGAAGCGCTGGGCTTTAAACATTACAAAGGAACCCCCTATGCCGACGATAAGGAGCTTCGCCGGAACTATATCGACCGGATATATGATACCTATATCGACGAGGAGGAGTTGCAGGAGTGCGATGCCACAATTAAGGTCATTGCCGACACACTCGAACACCGGCCCTATTCCTCCCGCGAATTTATCCGCGAAATGGGCAAATGGCTGGTTACGAATTCCGTCAAGAAGGATTCCCTTGTACAGGCATGTTACGAGCATAATGTGCCCATCTTCTGCCCCGCCTTCAGCGACAGCAGCGCCGGATTCGGACTGGTAAAACACCAGTGGGACAATCCCGGCAGCCATGTTTCCATTGATTCTGTAAAAGACTTCCTGGAGCTGACCAAGATCAAAATGGCGGCCCGCACCAGCGGTCTGTTCATGGTAGGTGGCGGTGTTCCTAAAAATTTCGTACAGGATACGGTCATTTGTGCCGAAGTACTCGGAAAAGAGGTGCCCATGCACCAGTATGCCGTTCAGATTACGGTAGCCGACTCACGCGACGGTGCCTGTTCCAGTTCTACCCTTAAAGAGGCTTCAAGCTGGGGAAAGGTGGAGACCATATATGAAAAGATGGTTTATGCCGAAGCAACCAGCGTTCTACCGCTCATCGCAAGTTATGTTTACCACAAGGGTGACTGGAAAAACCGCACCAGATACGAATGGACCAAAATGCTGGATAAATAATTATTTATACATCAGCCATTTCCACAATTCCTTGTAACTAACCTTCTTGCCGTACATTAATATCCCGGTACGGTAGATTTTGCCTGCCATCCATGTGGTTCCAAGGAACCCGAGCACCAGTAATACCATCGAAAGGGCAACCTGGAAATAGGGAACCCCGAAGGGAATCCTGATCATCATGGTAACGGGAGAGGTGAGCGGTATGATGGAAAACCAGAACGATATCGGACCGTTTGGCTCCCGGATGATATACTGGGCCATAATGATCGACAGGATAAGCGGGATGGTGATCGGCAGCATGAACTGCTGGGTGTCTGATTCACTGTCGACCGCACCGCCGATGGCGGCGAAAAGAGCGGCATAGAGCAGAAACCCTACCAGGAAATAAAAGATAAAGGAGCCGATCATCACCGGGAAATTGACAGAGTTGATGGCCTCCATCACCTCGCCGACACCCTGTGTGTCCGACTCAACCTGCTGTTCCATCAGTTCTGCGCTCGCCGGGGTTATGGCCTTTTGCTGTTTCATAAGCTCCTTTGCCGGCGCTTTTTTCATCTCCTTCGTATTCATGGTACTGGTCACCAACGTGACGATACCGAAGGTAAGGATCACCCAGAGAAGGAATTGGGTGAGTCCCACCAGCCCGACGCCGACAATCTTGCCCATCATGAGTTGGAAAGGTTTTACCGATGAGATGATAACCTCAACGATGCGGCTGGTTTTTTCCTCGATCACCCCGCGCATCACCTGGGCGCCAAACATGAAGATGAAAAAATAGATCATCATCCCGGTAACCATTCCCAGGACCATGTTCAGCTCCGTATAACTTTTCGACTCCTTGCCATCCTGCCCGATCTTGAGGGTGTTGATATCGACGGAGGTTTTAACCGACCGCATGATGTCGTCGACAGGGATTGGCTGGTTCTTGTCGGTCTGGTACTCCTTGAGCCTTGCCTGCAGTTTCAGCTCTTCGAGCTGTTTGCTCATCACACTGCGTACATACGAGATGATGCTGATATTGACAGTGCTTTCTGAATAGAGAATCGCATTCGAAGGCAGGTTGACATCGGGTTTGGGAATATACAGCAACGCATCATCCCCGCTTTTGGTGAAATTGGCCTTGGCGCTGGCAATGTCACTTGTCAGGTAATGAAACTTGATATTATCCGAATTTTTAAATTTTTCAATGAAAATTCCGCTGTCATCCAGTACCGCCACCTTTTTCGATTCTTCGGTACGGGTGGCCAGGTATATGGGAACCACGATGGTTGCAGCCATCAGCAGCGGGCCCAGGATGGTCATGACGAGAAATGAGCGTTTTCTTACGCGTGTGAGGTATTCACGTTGAATAATGAGGAAAATTTTCTTCATGTCAGCTTTGCGTTACAGGGTTGCCGGTTTGTTGTGTCACTGCCTGGATAAAAATATCATTCATGTTGGGAATCAGCTCATTTACCGAATAGATGGTCACTTCAGGCATCATGGCCCGCAGCAGATCGTTCGGAGTGGCTTCCGCAGGAAGTTTGATCCTGGCATGGCGGTGGTCGATATCCTGGCTTTCGGAGATAATCCTGAAAGAAGGCGGAAGGATCGACTGCAGTTCCCCGTCAAAGGTGTTGAAGCTGATCTCGAAGGTGTTCGTTTTAAAGGTTTTCTTGATGTTCCTGACGGTGCCGCTCAGGATCACCCTGGAACGGTCGATGAGGGCGATATCGTCGCAGAGTTCTTCAACCGAAGCCATATTGTGGGTTGAAAAGATGATGGTGGCCCCTTTTTCCTTCTGTGCCAGGATCTCTTCCTTCAGCAGGCTGGTATTGATGGGGTCAAACCCGCTGAAGGGCTCGTCAAAAATGAGCAGTTTGGGTTCATGGATGATGGTGACCAGGAACTGGACCTTTTGCTGCATCCCTTTTGACAACTCTTCCACCTTCCGGTTCCACCAGGTATTGATGCCGAATTTTTCGAACCAGAATTTCAGTCTCTTAAAGGCTTCCTGACGGGATAATCCCTTCAGCTGGGCAAGATACATGGCCTGTTCGCCGACCGACATCTTTTTATACAGACCCCGTTCTTCCGGCAGGTAGCCGATCAGGGCGATGTCGTTGGGTTGCAGGGGGCGGCCCATAAAGGTCAGCGATCCTTCATCAGGAGCGATAATCTGGTTGATGATCCTGATGAGCGTGGTTTTCCCGGCGCCGTTGGGCCCGAGCAATCCGAAAATACTGCTTTCAGGCACGTTGATACTGACTTTGTCGAGGGCTTTGTGGTTGGCGTATTGTTTTGATACAGCCTCAGCAGAAAAGATGTCCATGAAGTTTGATTTTATTGTTCAAAAAGATCCTTCATCCGGGAAAAAATATTTTTACCATGGGCTCCCGGACCCGGTTTGAAATTTTCAGATTTGCCAAGCTTTTCCAGGATTGCTTTCTCCTCTTTCGTCAGTGTTTTCGGTGTCCAGATGACAATGCTGATCAGCAGGTCGCCTTTGCCTTCATATCCGTTGATGCTGGTAAGTCCCTTGCCGCGTAACCGTAAAACCTTGCCACTCTGGGTTCCCGGGTCGATTTTTATCTTAACCTTCCCGTCGATGGTGGGGATTTCAGCCGTGCTGCCAAGGGCTGCTTCAGAAAAGGTTATATAGTGGTCGTATAACAGGTTGTTGCCATCCCTGTCGAAAAGCTCGTGTTCGGTCTCTTCAATCTGGATGAGAAGGTCGCCTGCAATCCCTCCGCGGGCAGCGGCATTTCCCTTGCCTCCCATCGAAAGCTGCATTCCCTCCGATACTCCGGCCGGGATCCTGATGGAGATCACCTCTTCCCCTTTTACCACGCCATTGCCGGCACAATCGGTACACTTGTCGGTTATGATCTGGCCCTCGCCGCCGCAATTCGGGCAGGTTGCCGTTGTCTGCATCTGTCCAAGGAAGGTGGAGGTCACCCGCGAAACATGCCCGCTGCCTTTACAGGTGGAGCAGGTTGAGTAAGCGCTTCCGCCTTTGGCACCGGTGCCTTTACATGTATTGCAGGCGATATATTTGTTGACTTTGATCTTCTTCTCCACACCATGGGCAATCTCTTCAAGCGTCAGTTTAACCTTCACGCGCAGGTTGGAGCCTCTGTTGACTGCTTTTCCCCTTCTGCCACCGCCACCGCCACCGCCAAAAAACGAGCTGAACGGATCATTGCCGCCTCCGCCGCCAAAGATATCGCCAAAATGGCTGAAGATATCCTCCATGCTCATATTTCCGCCATATCCCTGCTGACCGCCATTATTGCCCAGCCCCGCATGGCCATACTGGTCATAACGCTGCTTTTTATTCGGATCGCTCAGAACTTCATAGGCTTCGGCGGCCTCCTTGAATTTATCTTCCGCATCCTTTTTTCCGGGGTTTTTATCCGGGTGGTATTTGATAGCCTGTTTCCGGTAAGCCTTTTTCAACTCCTCCGGCGTGGCATCCTTGGATACCTCCAGGATCTCATAAAAATCTCTTTTTGACATATGCAGTATTTAGCTTCCTACAACCACTTTTGCAAACCGGATCACCTTGCCGTTCAGGAGGTAACCCTTTTCAATTTCATCGACAATCTTTCCCTTCTGTTCCGGTGTCGGCGCTGGAATATTGGTGATGGCCTCATGGAAATCGGTATCGAATTTCTCGCCTGTCACCCTCATCCGCTCCAGCCCCTGCTGGGTCAGCGTGGCCAGGAACTTGTTGTAAATAAGAACAACTCCGTCTTTCAGCGCCTGTCCCGATTCGCTGGAAGTCTCAAAAGCCTTCAGGGCGCGTTCAAAATCATCCAATACGGGCAACAACCTAATAATAATCTCGGCTGATGCGCTTTTGTTGAGTTCGATTTTCTCCTTCAGCGTCCGTTTGCGGTAATTGTCAAAATCAGAGTATAACCTCAGGTATTTGTCATTCAATACCGAATATTGTTCATCGGGGGCAATCTCAGGGATCTCCCCGGCACCGGAAATCTTGTTGTTGGTCT
>CAIYQH010000519.1 GCA_903928285.1 uncultured Bacteroidales bacterium | reverse complement strand
GCACTGCTGAAGGGCGATCCTCCCGATATGGACGTATATGATGCGGCGGCTATGAGCGTGGTACGGGCCCTCAGCGAGGAGTCGATTGCAAAAAACGGTAAACCCATCCGGTTTCCTGATTTTACCCGGGGAATGTGGAAACAGCCGCGCGAATTGCAGGTGATGAAGATAGATCGCGGGAATGATAATAATATTAAGTAAATGATGATGAAAATAACCAGTTTTAATAGCCTTCAAAAGACTGTCCTGCTCTTGTTGTTGCTGGTATGCGTTCACCGCGGTTTTGGTCAGCGTTGGATTGAAGAACACGCCAGGGCTGTCATTACGCCCTACCAGATGCAGCAATCTGTCAACTACCTTGCTTCGGATTCATTGAAGGGCAGGGAAACACCAGGCCCCGGTCTTGACTCCGCTGCCAGCTATATTGCCAGGCAATTCGCAGCCTGTGGGATCGTCCCGTTGAAGGGCAGCTATTTCCAGGATCTTCAGTATTGTACATTTGACCTGGGAAGCGATCTCTTCCTCTCCGTGGTAAAGGACCTGGAGACTATAAATTTTGAACTTCAGAAGGATTTTATCCCGTTTGAACATACCGGAGGTATGCCGGCGGAGGGCGACATCGTTTTTGCAGGATACGGAATTACCGCACCGGAATATCATTATGACGATTACCAGGATATCGACGTCCAGGGAAAGATCGTTGCTGTCTTACGCCTTGAACCCGGTCAGAGTGATTCAACGCAACCTCTTTTTAAGGGAGCAGAACTGACCCGGTATTCAGGGTTGCAGGAGAAACAAGACAATGCCAGGAAGCATGGCGCCGTCGGGGTGTTGGTTATTTCCGGTCCCCTGAACTATACGTCACTCAAACCCCAGGGCTACAACTGGCCCTCCCTGCCCGGCACCAACGCCAAAATTGCCCCGCCAATGGACTATTGCGACGCTGAGAGGAATAATATTCCCATGGTTTCCGTCGGGGAGTCTGTCATCAGGGAGTTGTTCGGGAGCACCGACACGCTGAAGCGGATGCAGCAGCACATTGAACATGACATGCAACCCCATTCGTTTTTAATTCCCGGAAAAACCATGGCCATGAACATTGTATTGACCAGTAAACCAATCGGCGGACGAAATGTGATCGGGTATATAAAGGGATCAGGGAAGGAGATACCGGGAGAGGCTATTGTCGTCGGGGCCCATTACGACCACATCGGTTATCTTAAGGAACATAAGGCGGACAGCGATTATATTTTTAACGGAGCCGACGATAATGCCTCCGGTACCAGCGGGATGCTGGCTGTGGCCAGGGCTTTTGCATCCATGCCGAATCCGCCCGAACGGAGTGTGATCTTCATCGCCTTCGCCGGAGAGGAAAAGGGCTTGCTTGGATCGGGTACCTACATTCGCCACCCCTGGTGGCCGCTCACCAACACCGAAGCCATGATCAACCTTGACATGATCTCAAGGAATGACCCGGATTCGCTGGAAATCATCGGGGCACGCCAGAACCCTGACCTTGCAAAGATCGTCAGGAAACAAAATAAAAGCATCGGATTTAAATTGGTTGAAAATAAAAACGAGACGATTGATGCCGACAGCGATCATTTTAATTTTTATCAAAAGGGGATCCCGGATATCTTATTCTTTACTGGATTACATCAGGATTATCATAAAGTTTCAGACAACCCCGACAGGATCAATGCCGAAAAGGCTTCCCGCGTGGCGCGACTGGCTTTCCTGACCGCCTGGGCCCTTGCCAATGAGCATAAGCACTATAAAATCATCATGCCTAAGGCGGTGAATACTGACTAATCCTTCAGCCAGGGGTTATGATAGCTGGATCGGTTTTACACTGGGAAAAAACGGAGAAAGTGGTTTTGCCAGGGACCCAGGGCAACATAAAGCCCAGGGTCGTGCATCTCTGCACCGGTCCTTTCGAAGGTCGCCCCTGAAAGTACGTCATTGAGATTCCAGGTGTTGCCCGTTAAATCGCTTCCGGGCATCCGGATATGCCCCTGAGCAGGCAGCGGCGAATAGTTGACCACGATCAGGTAACGGTCAACGGTGTCGTACCACCACCAGGCCAGCAGGTTGTTGAAACTGGCATTGTCGCTCCATCCTGTTGCATTGCAAAGTTGCCAGGTACCCTCTTTGAACACCGTATGGTGGATCGCATGGAGCAATCGCTGACTAAAGCCGAACAGATCTGTGTCGGCAGGTTCGTCGGGCCGGCGGCGCAGGAATACCGGCAATTTTACTTTACGTCCTTCAAATTGCCCTTCATGGTAGAGCTTTGCCCCCGGGAGGGTGGAGGTTACCACAACGGCTGCCCGGTTTTTCCCCGGCTGAAAGGCAACAACATGCCTCGGTTCATCATGGTTTTCAATAAATCGAAGCAGTTTGTTCTGGAATCCTGTATCCGCCATCAGGTGGAGGCGGATATCCTGGGCCGTGTCGTGCTCCAGCCTGTCATAGAGCCGTTTGTCATAACAGTAATCAAAACCCTGGTGATGCAGGGTCCATTCCAGGTCCCAATAGGCTTCAGCAATAAAGACAAACCCCGGGTTGTGTCTTTTTATGGCGGGAATCAGTTCTTCCCAATACCCGTATTTGGGAGGTGAACCGGCCCGGGTTCCCCAAGTCCTTGCAAAAACGTCGTTGATCAGGAGCATGGCCATATCGCAGCGGATGCCGTCGCACTGATCCGAAATTGCTGTCATGGTTTCAATAGCAGCCTCACGCAGGCCGGGATGAAACGCGTTGATTTGCAGAACATCCTGCCAGGCCGGGTAAAAGGGATCCTTCCCGCAGGCAAAAATGGCATCTCCAACACGGGAAAAGGTGACAGGATCATTCAGTAAATCAGCTTCATCTCCCCTGATGAAATAGTCGGGAAACTCCTCAACCCACGGGTGGTCCTGTGCAAGATGATTCGGTACAAAATCAAGGATAAGCCTGATCTCCCTTTGCGCCAGCTGGCTGCGGGCTTTGGCAAGTCCGCCGTTGCCGCCAATATGGGCATCCACGAAATACCGGTGAACGCAATAGGGCGATCCAACGTTGTCTTCGAAGCTGAAATCGGGCAGAGCTGCCCGAAAACCGGCCAGGTTCCCGGCATGCTGGTTGGAAATCTCAATTCCCCTGGGACTTCTTTCCCATACTCCCATGAGCCAGATCACCTCAACTTCCAGATGTGCTATTTCATCCCATGTCTCCTCAGGGATGTTGCCCAGGGTGACCGGGTAATCCATCTTCCGGCTAAGCTCCTCCAGCCAGACCCAGGTATTGATCTCATAAATGACAGGATTTTTTTTCCAGGATGGCATAGGAAATAATTTTATTCTGGTTTAGAAAGCCCTTCTGATTTACATACTTCATCAGGGAATGGCGAATGTTCAAAGGGTTTTCCAGCGGTCAAGATGGGAGGAGATAAAATTGATAACCTTCTGGTGCTCCTCCTTACCGGTGCCTGATACATCGATAGGTTCCCCGAAGGCAATATGCACCGGTTTATTACGGCTGATCGGCCCGAGGTAGTTTGAAAATTTTCCAAATCCCCAGAAGTCTGTTTTTACAGCGACGGGGATGATCGGCGTGCCGGTTTTCGCTGCCAGTTTTGTTCCCAGCGAGTTGAATTCGGAAGGGATAAATTCAGTGCGGCGGGTGCTTTGCGGGAAAATGATGATGGAAATTCCCCGGCTTAACCTGTCGGGACCCTGCTCGAGTACAATTCTGAAATCTTCGCGGGGGTTGGCACGGCTCAGCACGATGGGATTGCGCGACAGCATGACATCTTTGAAGGCCCAATGTTTGACCAGTGCCTCTTTGACGACGAAGGTAACATTCGTAAGCGGTTGAATGATGCCCGGCAGGATCATGGTTTCGAGCGTGCTCATGTGGTTGCTCAGGAAAATGACAGGTTTACGGCAATTTCTGATGTTATCGAGCCCGGTAATATGGATGCGGCCGCCACAGCGTTCCACATCGGTGAAGATGTCATGTGATGAATTTACCCAATGTGCCGAGTCATAAATTCCTTTTCTCGACAGACTGCGCGACCGGAAAACGGTCCTTAAAAACAGGGCTGTAAAGATAAACCGGGAATTGAAGGTAACCCTGTCGAGAAGGATATGCGGAGTGTCGCCGGTAGTATGGTATTCGTTGGCAGCTGTTAATTCAGTACGCATGGTCAGTCGTTTATTATTCTTACTTCGGTACGGCGGTTTTGCTGGCGACCCTCTTCTGTTGCATTGTCGGCAACAGGCTGCGTCTCTCCATATCCTTTGGCCTTTACCTGGGTTGGTTTAACTCCTTTACTGAGCAGGAAATCCCTTACAGAAACGGCCCTTCCGGCCGACAGGAGCTGGTTGGCTTCGGCAGAGCCGACATTATCGGTATGCCCTGCAATTTCAATAACCATCGCAGGTTTGGTTTTAAGCGCGTCAACCAGTTCATCCAGGGCAGGAAAGGATTCCTTCTTTAAGGTGGCTTTTCCTGTATCGAAAAAAACATTTTTCAGGGTGAATGTTCTCGGAGGATCATATTTCATGCTCAGGGTGTAGGTCATCCGGTGTTCACCCCCAGGCACATCCACATCATGGTATTTAACCTGCTGACTGAAGTGTTTATAAAAAATATCATACTTGTCGGAGGAGGGGATGATGATGGTACATTTCCCTTCTGCATTGGTGGTTCCCGGGTAACTTTTTTTTGTTTTCTGGCTGGTCAGCGTGATGACCTCTCCCTCCCTGGGTTTGCCACTTTTGCTGGTTGCCACCACGTTGAATACCGATTCGTTTTCCGAATGTTTTACCTCCTGTCCGCTGCTTCCGGAGGAGAACAACAAGCAAACCAGGAGCAAAAAAGAGGTGGGAAGCAAATGTAATTTCATGTTAAACAGTTTGTTAAAATGGGTAAATGTATCCAGGAATGAATACTCAAAGATAGGGAGTTTTTAAATTACAGGAGCTATCCCCTTTTTTCTTAATATTGTCATAAATACACAGATGATGAATAAGCTGAAGACGCTGTTCGTATTGTGCCTTCTGGCAGCTTCAATCCCCTCTTTTGCCAAAGTCAGGTTACCCTCGGTTCTTGCATCGGGCATGATCTTACAGCAGCAATCGGTTGTAAATATCTGGGGATGGGCCACCCCCGGCGAGAAGATCACCCTAACCGCAAACTGGCTGGTTGAACGACCCTACATAGTGGCAGGTATATCGGGGAAATGGCTGATCAGAATTCCAACGGGGATGGCAGGCGGTCCGCATAGCCTCAAGGTGGAGGGTGAAAACAGGATCGTGTTGACGGATATCCTTTTTGGCGAAGTATGGGTATGCTCAGGGCAATCGAATATGGAATATACCATCAACAACCTTGGAGGCTGGCATCTCTATAAAACCGAGAAGAAAGATGTCAGAAAGCATGATTATTCCCGGATCCGGTTTTGCCAGGTAAAACATGGATTCTCAGGTACCCCTGCCGATTCCTGTGACGTCACATGGCGGAAGGCCAGCCTCAGGTCGGTGGCCGATTTCAGCGCTACTGCCTGGTTTTTCGGCAAATGTCTTTTCGATTTTCTGGATGTTCCCGTTGGTCTGATCTCCTCGAATATTGGGGGAACACCGGCAGAAGCCTGGACAGACAGTACATTTCTTGCATCCGAGCTGGGATTGCAATATTACCTGTCTTCGCCGAATGGCCAGCACAGCAAAGAAAGAAGGGTATCGGTTCTTTATAATGCCATGATCCACCCCCTGATCAACTACCGGATCCGGGGTGTCATCTGGTATCAGGGTGAAACGAATATCCTGGACGCCGATCTGTATGGCAGACTCTTTCCTGCCATGATCCGGAACTGGCGGTCTGACTGGCAGCAGGGCGATTTCCCCTTCTGTTTTGTTCAGATTGCCCCGTTTGACTATAAAGAGCCCTTCCCGGCGGCAGCCTTCCTGCGTGAAGCGCAAACGAAAGCGCTTGCTCTTTCGAACACAGGAATGGTATTGACGATGGATATTGGGAACCCTAAGGATATTCATCCGAAAAATAAACAGGAGGTAGGGCAGCGTTTGGCCTTGTGGACCTTAGCAAAAACCTATGGTAAAGATTATCTCTGTTATTCGGGGCCGCTCGTCAAAAAAGTACAAAGGGAGGGAGGCTTTATCCACCTTTTCTTTGATTATGCCGACAGCCTTTATTCAAAGGGTGCCCCCTCGGGGTTTACGCTGGCAGGCGCCGATGGCCGGTTTAAGCCTGCAAAAGCAACCATAAAAGGGAACACAGTCGTTGTATCAAGCGACAGTATTCCTGTTCCCTTTTATGTCAGGTATGCCTTTGCCGATACGGCTTCGGTGAACCTGTTTAACCAGGCAGGGTTGCCTGCAGCACCCTTCCGCAGCGACAGCATGCCTTTTTTTGCACGGGAGGTGAAAATTGAAATTAACACTGACAGTCTTGATCACCGGCGCTACCTGGCGCTATCCTGTTTTGATCCGGCGTGCAGCATCCATTATACCCTGGATGGAAGCACGCCAGTTATCTCATCTCCGCTGTACCAGGGAAAAATGCGCCTGGATGGGTCCGCCCGGGTCCGGGCAAGGGCATTCATGGAAGATATACCTTCGTTGCAAATCCGTAATGCAACTTTTATCAGCCATCATGGGGTCGATAAAATATTGACAACCAGGTTTAAGTATTCGAATCAATATTCCGGAGGAAACAATGCATTGCTCGATGGGATTGAAGCCTCCGAAAAGTTTAATGACGGTCACTGGCAAGGTTACCTTGGTGATGATTTTGACGGGGTGATCGACCTGGGGGAACCCAGGACACTTGATACCATCAGTGTTTCCATGCTCGGGGATCCCGCTTCCTGGATATTTTTGCCTGTCAGGGTCGAGATCAGTGTCTCTGCCGACGGGATTACCTATTCCAGGGTTGAGGAATTTAATGCTGTCGATAACAGTCAGATAAAAGATCCTGTCAGGAGATCCTTTACCTGGAACAGCAATGGAACTGTGAAACGTGATCCGGCGGGAAGTAACCTGTTTTCAGTTAGCGCCCCGCCTGTTAAGGCGATCCGGTATGTGAGGGTATTTGCGCAGAATATCGGACATTGTCCTAAAGGGCATCCCGGTGCCGGTAACAAGGCCTGGCTGTTTCTGGATGAGATAAAGATATGGTAGAAAACAGGGGAGTGGATCACTCTGGGTCACCTTTAACAGGTTAATCATACCATCCCGCGTACATATTGTAGTTACGCGAAATCCTGTTTACCTGGCCTTCCAG
>CAIYQH010000518.1 GCA_903928285.1 uncultured Bacteroidales bacterium | reverse complement strand
TGATCTTCAATAGTAATTCTGCTGTTTTTAATGCAATGTCTTTGTTATAGATCATAGAAACTAATTTGGTGAACTTCTTTGCAAAGATAGCAAAATCCCCGATATGGTCCGGGCGGTTTAACCGGGAAAAAACGTAATTTTGGCCCTTAAATTTATCAACAATGAAAATATTCCTGAATGACCGTGTTGTCGAATTTGTTCCAAACGCACCATCGAATCCGCTTCCCACCGATATGATAACCGAATATGAAAATGCCGGAAAACTGGAGGAAGCCTGGTTGGATTTTGAACGATATGATCAATACCGGAAATTTTTTGTAGTGGATCGTTCTGTTGCACCTGACAACCCTGACCCGGGAAATCTTTTACCGTTGTTATCATACCCGGGCGTACTGCAATCTTTCAGGGAGTTTACAACCTTTTTTAAATATATTCCGGCTGCCGGCGGGTTGGTGAAAAATGAAAAGGGAGAATATCTTTTCATCCACAGACTTGGTTTCTGGGATCTGCCCAAGGGGAAAATTGACAAGAAAGATCTTTCTTTTCCGGGGATGACCATTCATGACCAGGAGGCAGCCCGGAATGCGGCTGTCAGGGAAGTCACCGAGGAGACCGGAATTAAAACAGTTTCCATCACGGGCAATCTTCCCAGTACCTGGCACATATATACTGCCAAGGAAAAGCGGATACTTAAACAGACAGCCTGGTTTCAAATGGCAGGCGACAGTTCGGATACCTTGAAACCTCAAACCAGTGAGGGGATTTTCCTGGTGAAATGGACTCCTCCCAATGCCATTCATTGTATCCTCACGCATACCTACGCGTCAATCAGGGAACTGCTGCTGGAGGTGATATTTTAACGTAGCAGAAAATACAGTTAACGGATAGTTATGTTGAATTTCATTCAACATCAGCCTGGAATCTGAAACCCAGGCGCTTGCCGGTAGCCAGTGACATCGAATCAAGGGTTGTCTGGATTTCAGAGACGGTGATCTCCTTGATGCTGTCGTAAGGAGGGGTCAGCAGATCGAAATTCAGGGTATAGTCGATCGCCGAGTGAAGAATCGTCTGAATCGCCTTTTTGTCCAGGATATTTCCCGTAAAATTATTGTATAGTAAGCCCACTTCGCGTTTTCCCTCCGTAAAATAGTGGTTTTCACGGTTTACAAAGATCCGGCCGATGCAATATCCGATGTCATTCGTGCGGTTATACCTGAATGAATCGGCCAGGAAGTTGAAAATGTGGATGATCCCGCAATATGACCGTGTTTTATCTTCCCGGATATAACTGCTTTTCATCACGGGATGATCCCGGGGGATCTCAAAAACATTGGAATGCATGAAAAAGATCAGGATATCAGATCCGAATTTAAGCTGGAATTCGAAAACGCCCCTGTCGTTAAATTCGAACAGCAGGGGATAGGGCGCCTTTTTCAGTGCAGTTTTGTTTGTGTTCACAAAAGCCGCTCCAACCTGCTTGAAGGTGTTGAAATCGTCGATGGTTTGCCTGTAAACCTCTTGTTTCATGCTCCCTTTTTCAATGATAGCCTGGATGATGGTTCTGGAATTTTGAATGTTTTGTGGCATAACTGCGGTCTCTTTCCAAACAAAGTTAAACTTATTTCACGAATTTTCTGTCGGGTTCGATGCAGATCTTCCGTTTTGCAATAACCATGACATTCAAACAACCGGTTCGTAAACGGTTTCTTGAAACCGGCTGAGAATCTTCGTGTGGAGGGTTTTCCGAACAAAAAATTCAGGGTAATTTCAGGCAACTTTTAGCAGGAAAATCCGTCTGAGAGTAGATTGCAACACCCTTATCCGACCTTTCAGGTTGGAGATGGTATCTTATTTAATAACCTAACATTCAACAGTTCATGTTGTCATCAATTATTTTTTAATGGGTTATTTTATGTGGAAATTTATATTATTTTTGTAAATTGAATGATAATGATCTGTTTAGAGGCCTTGTGTTATCATTTTACCCATACAAATGAATGGGTCGTTTGAAAAACCGACTCAGGTATTTTGTTTTTACGTTAGTTGTCAGCATATTAACCTTGATCAATATATTTCCTGCTCCAAATAAAACCATTAACCAAAAACAACCTATGAAAAAAGTATCCTTCATTTTAATGCTGGTGTTGTTCTGCATCCATTTTTCCTTTGCACAGAACAACGTAACGGGACCTATCGTACAGGCTCCGGTTTATTTTGACGTTTCGCCTCCGCTGCGGGATATGGTAAAAAACCTTCCCAAACATGTAGAGACATCCTGGAAAGACGGAATTGTCAAAAATAAATTCAATATCCGTCAAAAACCCAAAGCTGCCGCTCCCGGTGGGTTGACCGACCCCAACCTTCAGAGACTGAATGGTGTTGCCATTACGGAC
>CAIYQH010000517.1 GCA_903928285.1 uncultured Bacteroidales bacterium | reverse complement strand
TGCTGGGAGCCGCAGCGCCAATTGTACTGACCTCCCGTTCCGATACGGAAGAGTCAAAACAGGCAAGTATTGTGATGGCAGCAGCCATTTAATATTCATCTTTTATTTTCGAAACATGGGCAATAACCTGTTCCTGACCAAGTCCCTTCCCGATTTGATGCAGGAGGCAAAAGATAATAAGTCGGGGTTGAAGAAAACCCTGACCGGGCTGAACCTGACCACGTTGGGTATCGGGGCTATTATCGGGGCAGGAATTTTCGTCCTCACGGGGCAGGCTGCAGCACAATATGCCGGTCCTGCTATCGTGATTTCGTTTATCATTTCAGGGATTGCCTGTGCCTTTGCCGGGCTGTGTTATGCGGAGTTTGCCTCTATGATCCCGATTTCGGGAAGCGCCTATACATACTCCTACGCAACGCTGGGTGAATTCCTGGCATGGATCATCGGTTGGGACCTGATTCTGGAATACCTGTTTGCAGCCTCTACCGTTTCGGTAGGGTGGTCGGGATATATGGTCAGTTTTCTGCATGATTTCGGGATAGATATACCGACCGCCTTTACTGCTGCCACGGGTTCCGTACTTGTTGAGGTTCCGAAGGTCGGCTGGCAGCAGCTGACCTCCAATCTCAGCACCGGCTTGCTGGCGCAGGGGATCAATGTGGCATCGCTGCCGCATCTTACGGCAGTAATCAACCTGCCGGCGATGTTCATCATTGCCGCCCTCACTATTTTGCTGGTCATCGGGATCAGGGAATCAGCCAACTTCAACAACATTATGGTGATTGTGAAGGTTGCCGTCATCATCCTTTTTATTGCTATCGGAATTGCCTTTGTAAAGGTTGGAAACTGGCATCCCTTCATTCCTGCCAACACCGGCGTCTGGGGCCATTTCGGCTGGAGCGGAATTCTCCGCGGGGCTGGGGTGATCTTCTTCGCTTACATTGGCTTCGATGCCGTGTCAACTGCCGCACAGGAGGCGAAGAACCCGCAACGTGATATGCCTATCGGCATCCTTGGCTCCCTGAGTCTTTCCACCGTTCTGTATATCCTGGTAGCCATTGTCCTTACCGGGATTGTCAGTTATACAACGCTGAACGTGTCGGACCCCGTTGCAGTTGGCGTAAATGCGATGGGACCGGGCATGTTCTGGCTCAGGCCGATCGTTAAGATTGCAGCCATTGCAGGTTTAAGTTCGGTTATTCTGGTCATGCTGATGGGGCAGCCAAGAATTTTTTACACTATGTCGAAGGACGGGTTGCTCCCCCCGGTTTTCTCCAGTGTACATCCAAGGTTCAAAACTCCTTATGTTAGCACCATCCTGACCGGGCTGGTAGCCATCGTTCTGGCCGGCGTGCTGCCAATCAGCATCCTGGGAGAGCTTGTATCGATCGGTACGTTGCTTGCCTTTGCCATTGTATGTGTGAGCATCATCGTGCTGAGAAAAACCAGGCCCGATCTGGAACGGCCTTTCCGAACGCCCTTTGTTCCCCTGATTCCCATCCTCGGCGCCCTGATCTGCCTGATCCAGATGGCCGCCCTGCCGATGGATACCTGGTTGCGGCTGATCATATGGATGGCCATCGGATTTGTCATTTATTTCACCTATGGAATCAGGCATAGTATTCAACGAAAATTAAACAACACGCCTAAATAAGGATTTGCGAATGAAAGACGTCAGGATTCTAGCAGTCAATCCGGGATCAACCTCCACCAAGATAGCCGTTTATCAGAATACGGACCCCATCTTTTTAAAGAATATCAAGCATTCGTCGGAAGAGCTGGCTCCATTTCCAAAGATCACCGATCAGTTTGATCTCCGTAAAGAGATCATCCTGCAACAGTTGCAGGAAGCCGATATGCAGATCAACGACCTTCAGGCGGTGGTTGGCAGGGGAGGGCTGCTCAAGCCTATTCCCTCGGGGATTTACGAGGTAAACGACAAGATGATTGCCGACCTGAAATCGAGTCCCTTCGGGGAACATGCCAGCAACCTGGGTGGCCTGATCGCCCACGACCTGGTGAGCGCCCTGCCAAATGCGCGTGCGTTTATTGTAGACCCTATCGTTGTTGATGAGTTTGATGAGATTGCGCGTATCTCTGGCCATCCCATTTTCCAACGCGTATCCATCTTCCATGCACTGAACCAGAAGGCAGTTGCCCGTGAGTATGCCCGTTCGGTACGGCGTAAATATGAGGATCTCAACCTTATTGTGGTTCATCTTGGAGGCGGAATCACCATCGGGGCCCATCAGCGCGGCCGGGTGATCGATGTAAACCAGGGACTCGACGGGGAGGGGCCCTTCAGCCCCGAACGTACCGGTACTTTGCCGGTGATGGATCTGGTCAGGTTTTGTTTCAGCGGGAAATATTCACAACAGGAGGTTCAGAAGATGGTCAAGGGTGAAGGCGGGCTGGTGGCCTACCTTGGCACCAACAATGCCTACGACGTTGAGAAGATGGTTGATGCCGGCAATGCTCAGGCTGAACTGATCTACCATGCCATGGCCTACCAGGTTGCGAAATATATCGGTGAGATGTACACGGTACTGAAGTGTGAGGTGGATGCCATCCTTATCACAGGAGGGATCGCTTATGACAAAGGATTTGTAAACTGGATCCAGGAGAGGGTATACAAACTGGCGCCAATTCATATTTACCCCGGCGAGGATGAGATGCGAGCCCTTGCCATCAACGGACTCATGGTAGCCCGAGGGGAGCTGGAGGTGAAGGAATATTCCTGAGCTGGCCGCGGGCTGTTGTTCGGCCTGTGCGCTGTTAACCTGTGCTGTTCATACTCTTCAGCATCGCCCTGATGATATTCTCCGTTCCCAACGCGATTTGTGAAATCGAGGCATCCAGCATGTAACACGGGGTGGTAAACAAATTCCGCGTCTTGTCAATCACTACCTCCCCATGCCCGGCGATGGTATAAACATTCCCCATATTCTCGATGAAACTTTGTGATGCCGGATCATGACCTGTTGTCAGGACTGTTCCTTTAAACAAGGCTGCCAGGATCACAGGGGCAATGCACATGGCGCCGATAGGTTTCCCTTCCACAAACATGGATTTGACGGCAGCCTCAACATCCGGATTTACCTTGCATTGGTTTCCGCTTATGGCCCAGGTGCAAAGGTTTTTTGCAGCGCCGAAGCCACCCGGGAAGATCATGCCGTCAAAATCGGCTGCTTTAAAATGCGAAAGGGGTTCTATCTTTCCGCGGGCAATACGGGCCGACTCAACCAGTACATTCCGTTTTTCAGGAAGCTCCTTCCCGCTGACATGGTTGATCACATGAAACTGCAGCATGTCAGGGGCAAAACAATGATAGGAGGCGCCAGCCTTATTAATAGCCAGAAGGGTCAGTACAGCCTCCTGGATCTCGGCCCCGTCGTAAACACCACAACCTGATAAAATAACGGCAAATTTTTTCATAAGCACAAATGCTGGGTGGAAAAATGACAAGGTCAAAGTTATTAAAACCGGTGCGACAATCCAATTTTTTTGGTTGAATTCTGTATGTTTGACGGGAAAAAATTCCGGTAATATGAACCATCTCGGGTTATATACCGTTAAATGAGCAGCATCCGCCGGAAGAATGGATGGGTGGTATTCGGTATGGGAGGAATTATTATTTAACTTTGCATAAATTTGAACGAAATAACAAAACTCATCCTGATGAAGAAACTCCAGATGGTTGACTTACGCAGTCAGTACCTTGATATTAAAACTGAAATTGACAAAGGGATACAGGAGGTAATAGATTCCTGTGCCTTCATCAATGGCCCGGCAGTGAATGCATTTCAAAAAGACCTGGAACAATATCTGGGCGTGAAACATGTCATCCCGTGTGCCAACGGTACCGATGCGCTGCAGGTTGCCATGATGGCGCTGAACCTCCAGCCTGGTGACGAGGTAATCACCACCTCGTTTACCTTTATCGCTACGGCGGAGGTGATCGCCTTGTTAAAACTCACTCCGGTGCTGGTGGATGTCGATCCCGACACCTTCAATATTGACCCGGCAGCCATTGAACGGGCCATCACCTCCAGGACCAAAGCTATTGTGCCGGTTCACCTTTTCGGACAAACCGCCCCCATGGAGGCGGTCATGGAAATTGCCGGAAAACACAATCTTTTTGTCATTGAAGATAACTGCCAGGCGATCGGGTCGGATTATTATTTTAATGACGGGACTTCCAAAAAGGCTGGAACCATCGGCAATATCGGGTGCACCTCCTTCTTCCCTTCCAAGAACCTGGGTTGTTATGGCGACGGCGGGGCGATTTTCACCAACGACGATGACCTGGCAAAGCAGATGCGCGTGGTGGTAAACCATGGCATGACGGTAAGATATTACCACGATTACATTGGGGTCAACTCCCGTCTCGACAGCATCCAGGCCGCCATTTTGAAAGTCAAGCTGGCCCGTCTCGATGAATATGCCGCCAAACGGCGTGCTGCGGCTGATTTTTATGATGCAGCCTTCAAAAACAATCCTCATCTGAAAACCCCTGTCCGGTATGCCAAATCGAGCCATGTATTCCATCAGTATACCCTGGTAACCGAAGGTGTTGACCGCAAGGCGCTGATCGATTTCCTTACCTCAAAGGAGATCCCGGCAATGATTTATTACCCGGTGCCGCTTCACATGCAGAAAGCTTACCTCGATCCACGCTATAAGGCCGGTGATTTCCCGGTAACCGAACATCTCAGCGAAACGGTATTCTCCCTGCCGATGCATACGGAACTTGACCATGAGCAACTTGCCTATATTACAGGAAACGTTCTTGAATTTTTTAACAGGTAACATGGAAAATCAATATTTTGCTCATGAATCAGCCATCATCGACGAGGGTTGCCTGATTGGAAAAGGAACCAAAATATGGCATTTCTCCCATATCATGAAGGGATGTGTCATAGGGGAGAACTGCAACATAGGGCAGAATGTGGTGGTATCGCCCGAGGTGGTGCTAGGCGGGAATGTAAAAGTTCAGAATAATGTCTCCATCTATACAGGGGTCATCTGTGAGGATGATGTTTTTCTTGGTCCATCCATGGTTTTTACCAATGTGATAAACCCCAGGAGCCATATTTTAAGGAAGAACGAGTACCAGACGACGCTTGTCAGGCATGGGGCATCCATCGGGGCGAATGCCACGATCGTTTGCGGCAATGAGATCGGGGAATTTGCCTTTATCGGCGCCGGTACCGTTGTTACCAAAAAGGTACCTGCCTATGCGCTTTTCATTGGCAACCCTGGCCGCCAGTCTGGCTGGATGAGTGAATATGGCCACCGGCTTCACTTTGATGAAGAGGGGATTGCGGTTTGTCCCGAGAGTCTTGAAAAATACCAGCTGACCCGTGATGGCGGGGTTGTAAAACTTACAAAATAACGATGACTGAAACGAAGACACCCTTGAATTTTGCCCTGATCGGCGCAGCCGGGTATATTGCCCCTCGGCATATGAAGGCGATAAAAGATACCGGGAACCAGTTGGTTTGCGCACTCGATCCCTATGACGGGATGGGGATCATTGACAGTTATTTCCCACAGGCCGATTTTTTCATAGAGCCCGAGCGGTTCGACAGGCATCTCGACAAATTGCGGAGGATCTCCATCAGCAAATCAGAAAATGGCAATAAGAAGGTTGACTATGTGAGCATATGTTCGCCCAACTATATGCATGATTCGCATATCAGGCTTGCTTTGCGGAATGATGCGCATGCCATTTGCGAGAAACCCATCGTGCTGAATCCATGGAACCTTGACGCATTGAGTGAGATTGAAGCTGAAACCGGGAAACGGGTATATACCATCCTGCAACTGCGGCTGCATCCGTCGATCATTGCGCTGCGCAATCAGGTTCAGCAGGGACCAGAGGATAAGATATACGATCTGGACCTTACCTATGTCACCTCAAGAGGGAACTGGTACTATCGGGCCTGGAAGGGCGACATCTCTAAATCAGGTGGAATTGCCACCAACATAGGCGTCCATTTTTTCGACATGCTTACCTGGGTTTTCGGGGAAGTGAAGGAAAATACCGTGCATTTGCTGAAGTTTGACAAGGCGGCCGGGTTGCTGAAACTGGAACATGCCAACATCAGGTGGTTCCTGAGCCTTGACTACAATGATATTCCGGAAACAATCCGTTCGGCAGGAAAGCGCACTTACCGTTCGCTGAGAATGGGGGAGCAGGATATTGAATTCAGTGATGGATTTGCCGACCTCCATACGGAGGTTTACAGGGATATCATCGCAGGCAAAGGATTTGGCCTTATGGACGCCAAGCCCAGCATTGATGTGGTTTACCAGATAAGAAATGCAACCCCGGCGGGGTTAAGGGGCGATTACCACCCCATTCTGCAGACCATTGCAAAAAGTTTATAACTTAGCCTGATTTAATTTTTATAAAAAGCCATCATGAAAATATTGGTAACAGGAGGCACCGGCTACATCGGATCGCATACGGTGGTTGAACTTCAGGCCAAAGGGTATGAAGTGATCATCGTCGACAATCTTTCCAATTCCTCCATTGAAGTGCTGGATAACATTGCCAGGATTTCGGGAAAGAAACCGTTGTTTGAAAAATTCGACCTTACAGATCCTGAAAAAACAGCTGCGTTTTTTAAGTTGCATAATGACATCCAGGCTGTTATTCATTTTGCTGCCTTCAAGGCGGTAGGGGAGTCTGTCGAATTTCCCCTGATGTATTACCGTAACAACCTCATTTCGTTGATCAACATCCTGCAGGGGATGGTCGATAATAACATCCGCGATCTCGTTTTTTCCTCCTCCTGTACCGTTTATGGCCAGCCGGAACAACTCCCTGCCAGGGAGGATACGCCTGTTCAGAAGGCAGCCTCCCCTTATGGGAATACAAAACAGGTTTGTGAAGAGATCATCACCGATACCAGTATTACAGCGAATATCAGGGGAATCCTGTTACGATATTTCAACCCCATCGGGGCGCACGAATCGGCCTTTATCGGGGAGCTCCCCCTGGGAGTTCCCAACTGCCTGATGCCCTACATCACCCAAACCGCTATCGGTAAACGCCCCTTTCTCCGGGTGTGGGGCGATGATTATGATACGCCCGACGGTACTGCCATCCGCGACTACCTGCATGTGGTTGACCTGGCCAAAGCCCATGTCATTGCCGTGGAACGGATGACCGGGGGAAATTGCAAGGAAAAGGTGGAGGTGTTTAACCTGGGAACCGGAAAAGGCATGTCGGTGCTGGAGGTTATCAATTCGTTTGAACGATCCACAGGGGTAAAACTTAACTACGAAATCATGGAGCGTCGTGCAGGCGATATTGTCAAGGTGTGGGCGGATACGGATTACGCTAACAAGGAATTGGGCTGGAAAGCCGAAAAGACCCTGGATGAGATGACCTCGTCGGCCTGGAAGTGGGAACTGGCGCTGGCGAAAAAAAAGTAAACGGGGTTCAGGAAAAAAATAATTAGCATTAAAAATCGTTAGCAAGAAAATAATTAAGTATGAAGACAATCTTAATCACCGGAGGAGCTGGATTTATAGGTTCCCATGTTGTACGCAGATTTGTAAAGAAATATCCTGATTACAAAATTGTCAACCTGGATAACCTGACCTATGCTGGCAACCTTGCCAACCTGCGCGATATTGAAAAGGAACCCAACTATGAATTCGTAAAGGCAGATATTTCCGCCAGCGAACTGATGAAGGCTCTCTTTAAAAAATACAGGTTTGACGGGGTTATTCATCTTGCAGCCGAATCCCATGTCGACCGCTCGATCAGCAGTCCGATGGAATTTATCTATGCCAACATCGTGGGTACCGTCAACCTGCTGAACGCAGCCCGTGCCATCTGGGATGATTTTTCAGGCAAACGGTTTTATCATATTTCCACCGATGAAGTTTACGGTTCGCTGGGCGCAACTGGTTTTTTTTATGAAAACACAGCCTATGACCCCCGCAGTCCCTATTCCGCATCAAAGGCCAGCTCCGATCACCTGGTCAGAGCCTATCATCATACCTTCGGACTGCCGACGGTGATCTCCAACTGTTCGAACAACTATGGACCCTTTCAGTTCCCTGAAAAGCTGATCCCACTGGCAATTCATAATATCAAGAACAATAAACTGATCCCTGTTTACGGCAAGGGCGAAAACATCCGCGACTGGCTCTATGTTGAGGACCATGCCAGTGCGATCGATCTTATTTTTCATGATGGCAAAGTAGGGGAAACTTACAATATCGGCGGGAATAATGAATGGAAGAACATCGACCTCATCAAGTTGCTTTGTGAAACCATGGACAGTAAACTGAAACGGTCGGCCGGCACCTCTGCAAACCTGATTACTTACGTGAAAGACAGGGCTGGTCACGACTTGAGGTATGCCATTGATTCAACAAAGCTGCAGAGGGAGCTTGGCTGGAAACCAGGTCTGATGTTTGCCGATGGCATTGAAAAAACTGTCGACTGGTACCTGGCCAATGATGAGTGGATGAAGAATGTCACCTCCGGCGATTACCAGAAGTATTATGACATCCAATATACAAAACGTTAATTAACAACATATTCCGGCCGGGCCGACCTGCAGGGTCGGCCCGGCCGGAACCGTCAGCTTCCCGAAACCGTAATCTCTTTCCCGATTTTCATAATCAGCCCCTGTAACACATTACCAGGACCCAATTCCACAAAATGATCGGCCCCGTCGGCAATCATGTGTTGTACGATCTGTGTCCACAAAACAGGAGCAGTCAGCTGCGAAATAAGATTTTGTTTTATCATTTCAGGGTCGGTTACCCGTTCGGCCGTTGCATTCTGGTAAACTGGGCAGATGGGCCTGCTGACTTTAGTGGCATGAATGGCCTCTGCCAGCTCAACGCGGGCAGGTTCCATCAATGGTGAATGGAATGCACCTCCGACTTTCAACGGTAATGCCCTGCGGGCACCACCGGCTTTTAACCGTTCGCAGGCGATTTCAATGCCTTTCAGACTGCCCGAAATGACAAGTTGTCCGGGACTGTTATAATTGGCAGGAACCACGATCTCATCAATGGATTTACAGATCTCCTCCACCTTCGCATCGTCGAGACCCAGGATGGCGGCCATGGTTGATGGCTCCAATTCGCAGGCCTTCTGCATGGCTCCGGCACGGGCGGAAACCAGTCGCAGCCCGTCTTCAAAGGAAAGGGCTTTGTTTGCTACCAGCGCCGAGAATTCACCCAGCGAATGGCCGGCAACCATATCCGGTTGAAAGCCGTCGCCCAAGGTGGCAGCGAGGATGACAGAATGGAGAAAGATTGCAGGCTGGGTGACTTTGGTTTGCCGCAGATCTTCATCCGTGCCCGAAAACATCAGGTCGGTGATACGGAATCCAAGAATTTCATTGGCCTTTTCAAACAGCTCTCTTGCGAGTGCCGAAGTTTCGTACAGGTCTTTGCCCATACCTGTAAACTGGGCGCCCTGGCCCGGAAATACGTATGCTTTCATGAAAGGAATTTTAAAAGTAAACTTTTATTTACGATCCCCTAAAAATCTGAGCAGGAACATAAAAAGGTTGATAAAATCAAGATAGAGTGTAAGAGCCCCGAGAATACTGAGTTTCTTAATATTTTCATTCCCATATTCACCGGCCCCTGCGCCCATTCTTTTCAGGCGTTGAACATCGTAAGCGGTGAGTCCCGTAAAGATCAGCACGCCAATGACACTGATGATATAATCCATCGTGCCGCTATGCATGAAAAAGTTCACCAGCATGGCGATCATTAAACCGACCATTCCCATCATCATGATGGAGCCGAATTTGGTAAGGTCTGTTTTGGTGGTATACCCGGTAACCGCCATAACGCCAAACATGGCTGCCGTAACGGCAAAGGTCTTATAAACGGAAGCGGCCGTATAAACCAGCAGGATAAAACTCATACTCATTCCCATCAATACTGAAAACGAAATGAAAAGCAGGGTCAGTACGGCAGGCGAAAGGCGTTGAAAACCGAACGACATCAGCAGTACAAAACCCAGCGGGGCAAGGGTGACAATCCAGCCAAGGGGGGTCATGCCACCCGTTTCAACATTCCTGAGGCTGCTTACCAGCTCAGGAGTCGAGGCAAACCAGTATGCCGTGATGGCGGTAACTACCATTGCCAGGAACATCCATCCGAATACCTGGGTCATAAACGATTTGGCAACCGTAAGATCCTGTGTCCCCTGTTGCTGTGCAAAAAATCCATTGTTATTAGTCTGTTCGAACATTTTAGAATCTCCCTTTTAAATTAATTTATCAATTAAAACAATGCATGCAATGAAAGCAATGGAAGTAATGCAAGTAATGAAACTCTTACTCAAATAATATCCTTCATTGCCTGCATTGCCTGCATTGCCTGCATTGTCTGCATTGTCTGCATTGCCTGCAGTGTCTGCATTGCCTGCATTGTCTGCATTAGTGCAGTTTCGTGCTGATTAGGTGCAAAAACTCCGTCCGGGTTTTATCGCGTTCAAAGGCACCGACAAAATCGGATGTCGTTGTGACAGAATTTTGTTTTTGTACACCCCGCATCGACATACACAAATGTTGTGCCTCAATGACAACTGCCACCCCCAGGGGTTTAAGCGTGTCGTTGATGGCATCCTTTATCTGCATGGTAAGTCGCTCCTGCACCTGCAGACGGCGTGCGTAGATATCCACTACCCTTGCGATTTTACTAAGCCCTGTGATATATTTATCTGGAATGTAGCCTACATGTGCTTTCCCGATGAAAGGTACCATATGATGCTCACACAACGAATAGATCTCAATATCTTTTACAATGACCATTTCCCGGTAATCCTCCCTGAACTTGGCTGAATTCAGGATCTCCTTCGGATCGAGTGCATATCCCTGCGTGAGGAACTGGATAGCTTTGGCAACTCTCAGGGGGGTCTTCTCCAGCCCTTCGCGGTCGGGGTTTTCACCAATCAGCCGCAGGATTTCCCTGTAATGGAAGCTGAGTTCCTCCGTTGCTTTCGGATCAAATTCCTCGGTCTTTTCGTAATTCAGTTTTTTCTTGATTGCCATGATGCTTTTTTAATCAATCATTCACCATAATATTCAATAATGTTATTCTCCGACTGCTCTATCCTGACACAATGCAACATTCCTCCCAGGCTCCTTATCCCCTCTTCCAGCTCCTTCCAGATGCTGGTTGCCAGGTTTTCACTGGTAGGAACCATGCCCTGCAGGAAGTCAACTTCCAGGTTGAGGTTTTTATGATCAACCTTGTTCAGGATTTTTTCCTCAATCAGTTTACTTACATGACGCAAATGGATAATCATCCCGGTTACCGGATCAACCTCGCCCTTCACAGTGACAAACAGGATATAATTATGCCCGTGCCAGTTTGGATTGGAGCATTTGCCAAAAACTGTAAAGTTCTCTTCATCCGTGTATCCGGGTAAAAAAAGACGATGTGCCGCACTAAAATGTTCCCGCCGTGTTATATAAACCATTTCGAATGAATTAGGCTGCAAAAATACAGTATTTTACTGAATCGTTGAATCGGGTGTCGTGGACTGGGTTTTGCTGATGATGCAAACAGCCTCGAAAATGCTGTAGCACAAGTACAAAACGAAAAATCCAAGCACAAAGGCAACGGCATCTTTCCGGTTTATTAAAACATATACAACCATGACCCCCACATAAAGAAACAGTTTGATGATAATGGTCAGGAGAAAGGTGTTGACAAATTTGATGAATCGTTTGCCTGCCGACTGAAGAAGGTAATAGAACGATAACAGTGAGGTGGCGATGAAAAAGAAAAACAGGGAGGGCAGGGCAGGGGAGAGGAATTTTCCGGGAAGCACGAAGGTCAGGGCCAGCCAGATCACGCCAAGTATGCCCGAAAAGATCAGCAACTGTTTAAGATATTGGATATACGCGGATTTCATGGTAGTTATGTCTATAAAAAAGGGATGCCTATTTGCGCATCAAATCCTTTGTGACAAAATAGATTGCAAGCATCACGGATAGGATTGAAAACATCACAGTCAGGAAAGGTCTGGTATTACACCAGCCATCCAGTTTATACCCGCCAAACACACCCAGCAGGATGGTAACCAGCATTTGAACCGCCATGCCGGAATACCGGGCATAATCGTTAAGATTTTTCCGGGGATCGGGTTTCATTGGCTGCGGAGGGAAATTTGATCTCTTTGATGCTTCCCTGGTCCATACTGCAGGTGCCTGAAAACTTTGCCCCGGGCTCTATTGCCAGTTTCCCGGTGGTAATATCCCCGCTGAAACGGGCTGTCTCCTTGAGCGTGAGCAGTTCGGTAACCTTTACGGTTGCTTTGACCTCCCCGGAGAAGTCGGCATTCTGGCACTGGATTTCACCATCGATCTTTCCGGTCGGGCCTACCACGATTTTTCCTTTGCATAGAATGGTCCCTTCCATGGTACCATCTATCCGAAAATCGCCATTGACCTGGATTTCTCCTTTGACAACCGCACCAGGACCTAAAATGTTGATGGTGGGAATTTCAGGTTCTCTGTTTTTAGACATA
>CAIYQH010000516.1 GCA_903928285.1 uncultured Bacteroidales bacterium | reverse complement strand
CGATACCCAGGTCCCAACGGCTTATTCAATCTCTATTGGAAGGACTGGGTAAACTGGATCATGGATGATCGCAAGAGTGTGAAGATCGAAAAACAAATGGATTTCATAGAGTTGAAAACCCTCGATTTTACCAAGCGATATCGGATAAACGGGATCAACTACCTGATCAGCGAAATTTCCGTCACGCTGAACAAGTCCTCGATCAAATCCGCCCAACTCAAGTGCTTCACGGCGCCCTGATAATGTCCTTTATTTTCCTATGATCTCATGGTACTATTGCACCATGATCGATATCACGGAGTCGCCCAACTTCATTTCATTTGCCGGGAATCCCGTCATTTACGAAGCCTGTTCGGATAATTACCTTATCACGCTGGGATCCCGATCTTCCTTTGAATTGGTAGTATCCGGGATTGATACTTCCATCGGTCATTCGTTCAAGCTTCAGTTTGCCGGGAAAACCCTGATTTTTCAAACGGCAAGTTTCACCGGTTTTGACGGATTATTGTTTGAAGTAGGTTACCTGGGGCAGACCTTCAACGACTTCGCAAACAATATTTACCAGTGTTTCCTTGAGAATTACGACATCCAGAAATATTTCAATGTAACGCTGGATGGTCCGGGAGCGAGCAGCCGGAAGATCCACCTTCAGGCGAAACAATCCGGTACTAATGGCACGGTTGTGTTCACAAATGTCAATGTTACAGGGGTTGCACAAGGAGTAAACACTCCCGGGACAGATGATCAGTACCAGGATTTCTTCGGCATCCTGTGCCTTGTCCGCGATTCATTGAATAATCCGATAGGGGAGGATATTAAACCCGCCGATTTCATCGGTTGTGCAAGGTTTGATATATCGGATTATATCCAGTCAAAGTTCGCTGCTTGGGAGATACCACGGTTTGAATTCCCTGAACTGGCAGGTAATGTCAAATCTCATAGCTCGGATTACCTTCTCCAATACAGGGTTTCGTTTGCCGAAAGCCTTGCCGGCAATGTTAAAGGCCTGCAGTCGGATGGGTGGAAATATGCTTTGGCCGGCGGTCTTAACCATGAACTGCTGACATCGCTTAATGAAAAATACTTGGAATACTTCTCCATTGCGGCAAATAAGCAGAAATTTCTTTCATGGCTTCCCACGACAAAGTATTCAAGAACAGGAGTAATCGAGAAACTTTTTTTCCTGTTCCAGGACAACCCGTCAGCCGTTCAATACCGAATGGTTGTAATCGCCAATTTCACCGATGGCTCCCACAATGTGATCAATGCAACCCCTCAGGTAGTCTTTCCTGCCTTTACAGTGATGGAATTTAAGGTTGGGTTTGATCATCTTGACCTGGTGAATGCCCAACCCGGCAAAATTGTCCGGTCATGGGAAGTGTTTTTACTGGATAGTAATGACGACTATCTTTCTGAACGCAGGGTATTCTATAACGATGCCCGGGTTTTTGAGAATGAAAAGGTCTTTCTTTATCGAAACTCTTTTTCGGCCTATGATACTTTCAGATTTCTGGGGAAGTCCGAACTTATCCTGGAATATGAACGTTTGTTCGGGTCTATTGTCAGGGAAGAAAAATACACCTTCTTCAATGCTCCGGCCAAACAGTTTAGCGCCAAGGAAACGGAAATCTGCAAAGCCAATTCCGGGTGGATATCCCTTGAAGAAAAAAATTGCCTCAGGGAGCTTCTGTTATCCCTGGAGGCATATGAACAGATCGGGAAAGAACTGTTCCAGATTGTCGTCAAATCGGCAAAAATAACTCCATTCCTCAAAGACGGAGAATACCTGTACAACCTCGAAATCGAGTATGAACGCTCGTATCAGAACTCCTTCTTTTCGGTTCATGTTCCGGAAAGCTCAGCCAATGCGATAATCTTACCGCAGCCGCTGACCTGGGATAACATGGAGGTAAGTTTTGATGACATGG
>CAIYQH010000515.1 GCA_903928285.1 uncultured Bacteroidales bacterium | reverse complement strand
GCTGGTTGCACCAGCTCCAGTCCTTGTCGATGTTGGCGGCATTCACCACCAGCAGGTAGGTCAGGTCGTCGACCTTGTAAACCAGCAGATCGTCGACAATTCCTCCGGTTTCGTTCGGGAAACAGGAATACTGGACCTTCCCGGGAACCAGTTTCGAGGCATCGTTTGAAGTAACCCACTGGATAAATGCAAGTGCATGAGGACCTTTTACCCAGAATTCGCCCATATGCGACACGTCAAAAACGCCGACGCCTTTACGAACGGTTTCATGTTCGGCGATAACGCCTTCATACTGAAGCGGCATGTAGTAGCCTGCAAAAGGGACCATTTTGGCTCCCATGGCTTCGTGGAACTTTGTAAATGCTGTGTTTTTCATTTGAAAATTATTTCTGTGTTGTTGGCCGGAAGAAAAAACCGGAAGGTTCAGTACACCAAACATCGGCAAGGTGAGAAAAAGAAAACTGATACCTTCCTGCAAACGCCACAAAAGTAGAAAAAATTGCATGTTGAATTGCCGAATGTTCATATTTAACGGCAATTGTTCATATGTTCAGGAGAATATTCTGTAATTTTGACACATGATTTTAACCAGGGAAAACACCCCCCGCTGGCTGATATTTTTAATCGATCTTTTGATTATCCTGTCGGCCGTTATTCTCGCCTATCTCCTGCGGTTCAACTTTGCCATTCCCTCCTCCGAGTTAAAGCCCCTTCCAGGGATCCTGCTCTACATGGCGCTGATCCGGAGTATTACCTTCCTGGTTGCACGGTCGTATGCAGGCATCATCCGTTATACCAGCACCGGCGACGCCCTGCGCGTTTTCGGCACAGTTCTGGCAGGCAGCCTCATTTTTGCCGTCACCAACCTGGTGACCTATTTTTTCATCGGCCATTTTTTCTTTATTCCCTTCTCGGTGATCATCATCGATTTTCTCGCCTCCTCCTTCGGGATGATCTTCTTTCGCCTGATCGTCAAGCTGGTTTATCTTGATTTTCACCGTTCCGACCGCGAAAAGGTAATGGTGGTGATTTACGGGGCAGGCGAGGCCGGGATCATTGCCAAGCGGGCGCTCGACCGCGATGCGGGAACCGATTACAAGGTGATGGCCTTTATCGACGACAACACCAGTAAGCAGGGGAAAAAACTGGAGGGAGTCGATATCATCAGCCCGGCGAAACTGGATGATCTGCTATCGTCCCATGCCATCGCACAGATCATCCTGGCTATCATGCAGATGGATCCCCTTAAAAAACAGGCGCTGGTTGAAAAATGTCTGGAATACAACACGAAGGTGCTGACCGTCCCCCCGGTAATCAGGTGGATCAACGGGGAGTTAAGCTTTAACCAGCTGAAGAATATCAAGATCGAGGAGCTGCTCGAACGAGAGGAGATCACCCTCGACAAACAGCGGATAACCCGGGAGATTGCGGGGAAAACGGTACTGGTCAGCGGCGCGGCAGGTTCGATCGGCAGCGAGATTGTGAGGCAGCTGAGCCGCTTTGCCCCCCGGCAGCTTATCCTGGTTGACCAGGCTGAAACGCCGCTGCATTACCTTGAACTGGAAACCCTGTCGAACAGCCCTTCATTTCTGACTGAGTTCATCCTCTGCGACATCTGTAACAGCGACAGGATGCAGAAGATCTTCGAAACTTTCCATCCCGACCTGGTGTTTCATGCCGCAGCCTATAAACATGTACCCATGATGGAAAACAACCCGGTGGAAGCCGTGTTGACCAACATCGGGGGAACCCGCATCATTGCCGACCTTTCGGTAGCTGCCGGCGTTAAAAAGTTCATCATGATCTCCACCGATAAGGCGGTAAACCCCACCAATGTCATGGGCGCCTCAAAGCGGATCGCCGAGATCTATACCCAGGCGCTGAACTCCGCCACAGGCACCCGGTTTATTACCACCCGGTTTGGGAACGTGCTGGGATCCAACGGATCTGTCATCCCCTTGTTTCATAACCAGATTGAAAAGGGGGGACCAATTACCATCACCCATCCCGATGTTACACGGTTTTTCATGACCATCCCCGAAGCCTGCCGGCTGGTGCTGGAGGCGGGGGCCTATGGTGAGGGTGGCGAAATTTTCATCTTCGACATGGGCAAATCGGTGAAGATCCTCGACCTGGCCAAAAAGATGATCCAGCTCTCGGGTCTCATCATTGACAAGGATATCCAGATCAAATATATCGGGCTCAGACCCGGTGAAAAACTTTATGAGGAGTTGCTGAATGTCGAAGAAAACACCCTTCCGACCCATCACCCGCTCATCCTGACGGCCAAGGTTCGTCAGTATGAACTTACGGCGGTCAGACGCGATATGGATGAATTGACCGCCATGATACCCGGCCGTAACAACTTCGATATTATCCGGAAGATGAAACAGATCGTCCCGGAATATATCAGCCAGAATTCAGTATATGAAACGCTCGACAACCAGGATGGGTCAGGTGAACCGGCTGACATCCCCCATTAATTTATGTATCTAATCCCAGTTTATTGTGGTTACGATCCTTGGTCCTACTGCAACCGGCAAGACTGCACTTGCAGCCCGGCTGGCCTTTGATCTTGGCGGAGAGATCATCAGCGCCGATTCACGCCAGGTTTACCGGGGTATGGATATCGGGACAGGCAAGGATCTTGGCGAGTATATCGTCAACGGGTGTGCCATACCCCGCTATCTCATCGACATTGCCGATCCAGGCTATGAGTACAATATCTTCGAATACCAGCAGGATTTTCTCAACGTTTACCACGACATCCTTGGCCGGAATAAGCTACCCATCCTCTGTGGAGGCTCAGGGATGTACCTGGAGGCGGTGTTAAAGGGCTACCGGCTGGAAAAAGTCAGGAATGACACCGAGCTGATATCAGATCTGCAGGATAAAACAGATGAGGAACTGGCAGACATATTGAAATCGGCCAGGGTACTGCATAATATCACAGACTTTGAAAACAGGACACGCCTTCTGAAAGCCATCCTGGTGGCCCGTTCGGCGGAATACGCTGCAAATGACCCAGAAACTCCCCGGGAACAAAGCAACCCCTTCCCTGCCATCCTGTCGACCATCATCGGGATCGCCTATCCCCGTGAACAGCTGATGGCCCGTATCACCGAAAGGCTCGATTTCAGGCTTGAACATGGCATGATCACGGAAGTGGAAGCGCTTCTGCGAATGGGAATATCTCCGGAACGGCTGATGAAATATGGGTTGGAATACAGGTATGTCACCCTTTTCCTGACCGGGGAGATCACCCGTGCCGAAATGTTCTTTTCACTGAATATTGCGATCAGGCAGTTTGCCAAACGGCAGATGACCTGGTTCCGTCGCATGGAACGCCAGGGTATTAATATTCATTGGATCGATGGCCGGTTGCCTTTTGAAAACAAAATTGAACAGATCAGGTTTTTAATAACCCGGTGATATTCTTCATATTTTATGGTACATTTGTAGTTGAGAATACTGGTCCACTAATCATGTTTATCAAACATCGATTACCCTGCTTTTCCTGCGTTGCTGCCTTAAGGTTCCCGCTTCTGCTGTGCTTTCTGCTCCTCTTCAGTGGAATTTCCTCCATCGCTCAAAACGGGATCAATATCCAGCCATTTGCCGACCCTACCTGTCTGGGCAATTCGACCACCCTCATTGCCGTAGTGACCAGTACCGATTATGGGACTGACAGTTACTCTTTCCAGGTCATCCCCTACGCTCCGCTTGATACCACCATCGGGACACCCCTCGATCCTACGCTTACCCACTGTACCTCAACCAACGGCGGCAAAGATGACTGCTGGGGAGGCCCCTATGACATCGGCTTCAGTTTTTGTTTTTTCAGTCAGCTCTATACCCGGTTTTTTGTAGGGTCGAACGGCTGGATCGGATTCCGCTCGCCCGGCACCAATCCCTGGAACACCTATATTGCCCGGGTCATCCCCGATAATGCGGCGGATTCAGCCTCTCCCAAGGATTGCATTTTCGCACCATGGCAGGACTGGCTGCCCAACCTTTCAGCCATCAATAATATCTATTATTATACCATGGGAACCGCTCCCAACCGGGAGCTCGTGGTCTACTGGAAAAACTGCCCGATGTTCAACTGCACCACTACCAAAGGCAGTTTCCAGATCGTATTGAAGGAGCAGGGAGGCGTTATTGAAAACCATCTCCAGGTAAAACCAAGCTGCACATGGCAATCGAACAAGGCAACCCAGGGAGTTCATAACAACAACGGTACGATTGCCTTCACCGCGACCGTAGGCGGAACGAACCGGAATAACACCAGCTGGACCGCGAACCAGGAGAGCATGCGTTTTGTTCCCGACGGGGTATCATGGCACAGCGGCTCCTCCACAGGGCCCGTGTTGGGATACGGCGATACGGTGACCTTCAGTCCGACGGTCACCACCTGGGTTTACGCGGTGATCAATACCTGCCTCGGGGTGGTACACTATGATTCGGCGCTGGTGCATGTCACACCTACCCTTACCGGCCCGACCTCGCTTTGCAAAGGAACCACGGGAGCCACCTATCATACAGAACCCGGCATGACGGCCTACAACTGGAGCATTTCGGCCGGAGGACTGGTTACCTCAGGCGGCGACAGCGCTGCCGACAGTGTCACCATTACCTGGAATGGTACGGGAAGCCAGAGTGTCGGGGTCATCTTTACCAATCCGGTCACGGGGTGTACTTCCACCATACCCAGGGTGGTGTTTGTCACAGTCAAGGATGCGCCGGTCCCGGTCATCACGGGCGTTCAAAGCGTATGCCTGAACACTCCCTCGCACACCTATTCGACCCAGACGGGCAAGCTGAACTACCTCTGGAATGTAACAGGGGGCTCCGTCTCGGCCGGGGGAGGCGCCGCCAACCCAACCATTACCATTACCTGGACCACGACCGGGCCCCAGTCGGTAAGCGTGGTCTATACCGACCCTGTAACGCTCTGCACGGCACTGGCACCAACAGTATTCAATGTAACAGTCAACCCCCTGCCGGTACCGACCTTCCTTTCAGGCGAAATCCTTGCCTGCCAAACGGTCCCGGGAAATATTTATTCAACGCAGGCCGGGATGACGAGCTACGTCTGGTCCATCTCAGGGGGATCTCTCTCTGCCGGCGGAGGTGCATCAAGTTCAACAGCCACGGTCACATGGACGACCCTGGGGTCGCAAAATATCAGCATCAACTATACCAACCCGGCCACACAATGCACGGCTGTCGCCCCCTTCGTGCTTCCCGTCCAGGTAGTTCCGCTGCCTGTACCGTCGATCACCGGCGCTTCGGCGATATGTATGAATACACCGCAGAGTATCTATTCGACCCAGCCGCTGATGAACGGTTACACCTGGACCATCACTCCCCCGTTTGCAGGGACCATCCTTTCGGGAGGCGCAACCAACAGCATCCTGGTACAATGGAATATCCCCGGCACCCATATCGTTAAGGTAAGTTATGCCGACGGCAACGGGTGCCCGGTAGCTGCCCCGGCGCAGCAAACCGTCGTGGTGACCCCGATCCCGGTATCGACCATTACAGCAGCGCCGGGAGTGATCTGTTCAGCAGTGTCATACCCTTATCAAACCCCTGCCGACCCGGCCTGTACCTTCACCTGGACCATCACACCTTCAGGCAATGGAAATATCACCTCGGGACAGGGAACAAACAGCGTTACCATAAACTGGCTCACCGAAGGAAATGCCATGGTCGGCGTTACCGGGTCAAACAATTATTATCCCTGTACCTCTTCATCAGCGGTGCAGGTAGCTGTGAAACCCACGCCAAACCCTGTTTTCCTGCCATGTTTCGACACGAAGACCACGCTGGGCGCCAAAAAGATCACACTGCTGGGTGCATCCCCCTTTATTGTTGGTCAGGGAGTATATAGCGGGTCGGGGGTTTCGAATCCATCGCCCGGGGTATACCAGTTCAGTCCCATGTCGGCAGGTCCCGGCCCAAGCAACATCAACTACACCTATTCCAACAATTATGGATGCGCCGGGAGTGCTATAGTCACCATCCAGGTATTTAACACAAGCTTCACCTGCGGAAGTCAGCTCACCGATGTACGTGACGGGCAGACATACGCAACAGCCATGTTCAACGCGAGATGCTGGATGACCCGGAACCTCAATTACGGCACCCAGATCCAGGGATTTCCTGCCACACCCCAAACCGACAACTGCCTGGTTGAGAAATACTGTGCCCCTTCCGATCCTGCATGCAGCGCCTATGGCGGTTTTTACCAATGGGATGAGATCATGCAGTATGCCACCAACGGCGACAACAAAGGAGCCTGTCCGCCCGAATGGCATCTCCCTTCGGAGGCAGAGTGGCAGCAACTGATCGACAATGTCATGGCAGGAGTAACGGCTCCCGATGCCAATGGACTGGCAGGCGCGACCTTAAAGGATCCGCTTGCAAATATGGGATTTCACGGTTTACTGACCGGGATGAACTATATGGACAGTTTCTGGGGATTTACCACCCTGCCCCTGACTGGTACCATGTTCTGGACCTCAACACCCAACGGAAGCGATAAGGCTGTTGCCCGGGGGCTAAACCTGCTCAACCCCAGCATCTCCTGGTATGCGAATTCAAGATTTAACGCTTTCCCGGTTCGGTGCATCAAAGATTAACCGGCCAGGGTCATCTTCTGAATGAAGTTTGTGCCTATTGTGCCTCGGGAAGGGCGCCCGCGATGTCTGGTTCCTGCTGCGACAGGCAGTGAAAAGATCCCAGTCCCCAGATGATCTCCACCGAATCAATTCCGATTATTTTATGCTTTGGGAAACACTCCTCCAGCAGGCGCATGGCCTGATCATCTTCCTTACACTGGAAATTCGGAACGATCACAGCGTTGTTTGCAATGTAAAAATTGGCATAGGAGGCAGGGAGCCGCTGACCGTCGTAGATCACCGGTTTGGGCATCGGGATCTCGGCTATATCCAGCTGTTTCCCGTCGCGAAGCCTGAAACTCTTCAGTTTCCTAAGGTTTTCATCCAGGATCTTATGGTTGGCATCCGACCGGCGGGGCTCCACCATGGTGACCACCCCGCTCTCGCTGAAAAACCGGGTGATATCATCAATATGCCCGTTGGTATCGTCGCCGTCGATCCCCTCATCGAGCCAGAGGATCTGTTCAACGCCATAAAAACTCCGCAGGTAATCCTCAATCTCATGTTGCAGCATCCCGGGGTTCCGGTTTTCATGCAACAGGCATTGCGCAGTGGTAAGCAGGGTTCCCGTGCCATTGAATTCCACGGCGCCCCCCTCCATGACGATCCCGGGATAAAAAACGGGAACGCCGAGGTATTTTGAAACCAGCCCCGGGATCAGCTCATCGAGGTCATGGTCGTATTTGTCGCCCCAGGCATTGTATTTCCAGCTGACAATCACCTTCGGATCAAGATGGTCCGGGCGTACCAGGAATGCCGGACCATGATCGCGGCACCAGGCATCGTTGGTTGGATGGATCAGCAGTTTGATCCTGGAACTGTCAACCTCAAGCATCTGAAGATCAGCTGCAACTTTGTCACGCAACACCTCATCCCTCACGTTGATGCAAACCTCCTCATTTTTCGACAGCTCCCTGATAAAGCGGTTGTAGAAGGGAAAGATCCTGGAGAGGGTACCCGGCCATGAATAGGAATCGTCATGGGGGTAGCTGAGCCAGGTGGCCCTGTGTTTTTTCCATTCGGCAGGGAAACTGTAACCCAGTTCTTTCGGCGTTGGGCCGGGAAATTCAATCATAGAAAATGTTGATTATATTTTTTACTTAAAGATACCTGTTCAGGATCGGGTCGTAGCTGTCGATACGCCGGTCGCGCAAGAAGGGCCAGTGAACACGCATCTCCCCGATCCTGTCCATGTCGAGCTCCTGCACGAGGATCTCCTCCTTGTCGTGTGAGGCCTGGCAGAGCAGCTCGCCAAAAGGACCGGCCATAAAGGATCCTCCCCAAAAGTTCATGGCTCCCTCCTGCCCTGTACGATTAACAGAAACCACATAGACCCCGTTTGCAATGGAATGGCTGCGCTGGATGGTCTGCCAGGCATCGAATTGCTGCCTGTTCACCTCACCGGTTTGCGACAACGCCCATCCGATGGCGGTAGGGTAAAAGAGGATCCGGGCTCCCATCAGGCTTGTGATGCGTGCTGCTTCGGGGTACCACTGGTCCCAGCAGATCAGCGTGCCGATGCAGCCATATTTTGTGTTGAACACCTTATACCCTCCGTCGCCGGGGGTAAAATAGAATTTCTCATAATAGCCCGGATCGTCGGGGATATGATGTTTGCGGTAGATACCCAGCATCGTCCCATCGGCATCGATCACGGCAACGGTGTTGTGGTATAACCCTTCCGTACGTTTTTCAAACAGGGAGGCGATGATGACCACCTCCAGTTCCTTTGCCAGACTGCAGAAGAGGCTGGTGACGATTCCCGGGATGGCATCTGCCAGGTTGAAATAATCGTAGTTTTCCTCCCAGCAGAAATAGGGGGTCAGGAAAAGTTCCTGCAGGCAGATGACCTGGGCGCCCATGCGGGCAGCCTCGCGGATGTTGACCATCGTTTTTTCAAGGTTGGCCTCTTTATCCTGGCTGCATGTCATCTGGATAATACCTGCCCTGACCGGAGTTGATTTCATCATTAAAACTTTGATATTTATGAGTTCAGATTCAGAAAGTACTTTTTCGTAAAAACCCTGCCGTCGTGCAGGATCTCGAGCAGGTAGATACCCTGGGAAAGCGATCCATAGGGAATGACGCTCCTGCCCTTGTCAACCAGGCCGATGTCATCTATGAAAACTGTTTGTCCCATCATACTCACAAGCCGCACGCGGGTTTGCTGACGCCGGGGGAAATCGAAAAACACCATCAGGCGCGAGGTTTCCCGGTCATTGTAGACCTGGATTCCGGCAGCAGGATCTTTTTCAGGGAAGCCGAGGGTATAATCGAGAAAGAGGTTATCAACCCACAGGGCGGTTCCCGGAGTCATCACCTGCTGGGCTGTTGACATAGCGATGATATTCATCGTATCGGCCGTCAGGGTGCTGACATATTTGATCCATGCCGAAAAGGGCTGCCAGTCGGGAACGGTGTCTTTTGTGGAGAAACTCCCATAGGCAACGGTATCAACCGCCGATCCCGTGGTCTTGGTCAACCCGATACCGATCACACAGCTGTCGCCGCCTTTGGGAACAAATTTATAGAATCCCATCAGGTGCGTGGGAAGGTCCAAGCAGGGAACCCCGCCCGACAAGGTATAGGTACCATTGGTTATGTCAACTGTCAGTTTGCCGCAGGTCATAAAGCCGGGAACGTCCATCGGGGGCAGGGTAAGATGTTTTGTTTCGAGTTTAGCGGAAAAACTGCCGGATCCCTGGTGATCGGTACTTTTGGTGACTACCGAAAATCCGAAAAAGGGGATGGACATCAGCTCCTGGTTGGGAGTGTCCCAACCTGTTGGATCTGAATAACTACCCGTGGTCCATGTTTCAAAACTCGGGTTAGGGATTACCGTCTGGGCCTGCACAGAGGTCAGAAGCGCCGACAGCAACATGACCGGCAGGATGAATATTTTTTTCATAAACAGGAGGTATTATTTACAATAGTCACCGTATCAAAGGTGTAAAATTAAGACATTTAGGCATATCTTTGAAAAAAATATCCCGATGAAATCATGCTCCTGCTGCCCCTGCTCCTCCATCATGATTTTACTGCTGATTTTCATGGTTCTGCCGGCAATCAACGCAACCATCCGCCCTGCCGGCGCAATAGAAGCACCTAATATATCCTTCAACATGAACCTCCTGGTAACAGAGGGTTCTACCCATGATTCCTGCAAGGTAAAACTGGATAAGAAGACTGAAAAGATTTACCAGGAGGGGCTTGATTATCTTAAAAGCGGCAATTACAATCTTACTGGTCAGCAGATGAGGCGGGTCGTGAGCGCCGAACCACTGAGCGCGGAGGCCTGGTTTGTGCTCGGGCTTGTTAACTTCAAAAAACAGGACAACAACTTTAAAGAGGCTGAAAAGGCCTTTACGAGGGTTGCCGAGCTTTGTCCTACGTATGATGTCTATACCTATTTTTACCTGGGCGAGATCTATTACAGCCAGGAAAATTTTGCAGCCGCGGTGAAGAACCTGAACCTGTTTCTGAAGGATATCGACAAGATCAAAAAGGATGAAGATTACAACAGGGCCGTTGAGTTACAGAGATATTCAGGTTTTTACCTGGATCTTACCGGAAACCCTGTTCCATTCGCCCCTAAGGTCGTTGAAGGCATCTCCACGCCTGAAAACGAATACCTGCCGATCCTGTCCCCCGACAACCAGATGGCCCTGTTTACAAGGGAAATAAAGATCGAACCCAACCGCAACAGCCTGGTCCAAGAGACCCGGACAAAAGAAAAGTTCATGTTCAGCCTTCGGCAGGAGGACGGAAAATTCGCAGCCGGCGAAGAGATGCCGGAGCCTTTCAACATCAACGATAACGAGGGGGGAGCTACCCTGACCGCCGACAACAATACGTTGTATTACACAGTATGCAAATACGACAATGTCAAGAAATACCTGAACTGCGACATCTACGTTTCTGAAAAAACAGGCGGGGAGTGGGGCCCCATCCACAGCGTGAGCAATAAGATAAACCTTCCCGGATCGTGGGAATCGCAGCCATCCATTTCTGCTGATGGCAATACACTTTATTTTGTTAGCGACCGCACCGGGGGATTTGGCGGATACGACATTTACAGGTCCATTAAAAGCGAATCAGGAGAATGGGGTACGCCGATAAACCTTGGCCCGGTGATCAACTCCAGGGGCAATGAGAAATCGCCCTTTATTCATCCTGACGGAAAGACGCTCTATTTCTCCTCCGATGGCTGGCCCGGCCTGGGGGGGTATGATATTTTCTTCTCCAGACTCAATGATCACGGGGGATGGTCGAAACCCAAAAACATCGGTTACCCTATCAATTCGCCCGAAGATGAGATTGGTTTTTTTGTAAGCACCGATGGTACCAAAGGCTTCTTCGCCTCCAATAAATACAAGGGTGTCGGCGGCTGGGATCTCTACTCTTTCGACCTTTATGATGCCGCCCGCCCCGAAAAAGTGCTGTTTATCAAGGGAAATGTAAAATCGGAATCGACCTCCGAACCGTTGAATGCCCGTATCGAACTGAAAAACCTGGAGACCAAAAAGATCTCCCAGATACCGATGGATACCCTTACGGGAAATTACGTGGCGGTTGCCCCGTTCAGCAGCGATTATATCATGACGGTGAAAAAGGCCGACCATGTTTATGAATCAAAATATATCTCCCGGGCTGACACAATCTTCAAATTACCGGCAAAGGTGGATATTGAGATGAAGCCTATCGAACTCAACAAATCCTACAGGATCAACGACATCTATTTCCCCTTTAACTCGTCGGATCTCTCTGCCGAATCAAAAGTCGTGCTGGACCAGCTGCTGGATTTCCTGGATGAAAACCTTTCCATATGCATCCAGATTCAGGGCCATACCGACAACATCGGGAATGATGCGGCAAACCTGAAGTTATCGGAAAACAGGGCCCGGTCGGTTTATGACTACCTGATCGAAAAGGGAATTGCCGTGGCACGGCTTACCTACAAGGGGTTTGGAAAATCAATGCCGGTCGCAGGGAACGACAGCGAAGAGGGTCGTTCAAAGAACCGCAGGACGGTCTTTGTGATCACGCATAAGTGATGCAAAACGCCAAAAAATCAAGTTCTATAGTTGTCGCAGCAGGTTTGCCATTTCAATGGCAGCCAGGGAGGCGTCGAACCCCTTGTTGCCGCTTTTAGTACCGGCCCGTTCGATAGCCTGTTCAAGGTTTTCGGTGGTAAGTACGCCAAAGATGACCGGCATACCGGTCTCAAGTCCCACGTGGGCAACACCCTTTGAAACCTCGGAGGCCACGTAGTCGAAATGCGGCGTAGCGCCCCGGATCACCGCGCCCAGGCAGATAATGGCATCATATTTTTTTGAAATTGCCATTTTTTTGGCAAGCAGGGGAATTTCAAAAGCGCCCGGCGACCAGGCTACGTCAATACACTCATCCTCTGCGCCATGGCGCCTGAGTCCGTCAAGGCAACCAGCCAGAAGCTTCCCGCTGATGAACTCATTGAACCGTGCGATTACGATCCCGAACCTGAGTCCTTTGGCATCCAGTTTTCCTTCAAATGTTGTCATATCTTTTGATTTTTATACCTGAACAAATTGACTTAAAATATTACGATTCCCCTTATCAGGTCAGTCTTCCATATGAACAGGATATGATCCTGAGCGCGGGATAACTTTCTAACCGATGGGTGTTCCTTCGTCGGCAAATGTAAGCAAATGTCCCAGTTTTTCCTTTTTGGTTTTTAAATACCGGATATTGCTTGAGTTGCAGGTTGTCTGGATCGGTATCCTTTCGACGAGTTCCAGCCCGAATCCTTCGATACCGGATATCTTCTGCGGGTTATTGGTGAGCAGCCGCAGCTTTTTGATGCCCAGGTCCACCAGGATCTCGGCACCGGTGCCATAGTCGCGCAGGTCGGCATCAAAACCCAGGGCGTTGTTCGCCTC
>CAIYQH010000514.1 GCA_903928285.1 uncultured Bacteroidales bacterium | reverse complement strand
CAGGATCAAAAAAAGGATACGTAAAATCGTACAAGGGACTCCTGACAGGCCTCGCATGACCGTTTTCCGCAGCTGTAAGTCTATTTATGTACAGCTGATCGATGATCAGTCAGGGAAAACATTGGTTGCAGCCTCATCCATGGAAAAAGGGATGAAGGACCAGAAAGGTACCAAAACCGACATCGCCAAGATGGTCGGCAAGCAGGTGGCTGAAAAGGCTATCCAGGCTGGTATCGAGAAAGTTGTTTTTGATCGTAATGGTTATTTATATCATGGCAGGGTAAAATCTTTGGCAGACGCTGCCAGGGAAGGTGGCCTAAAATTCTAAGGAAGATATGACAAACGTTAATGTAAAGAGAGTAAAGTCGAGTGAAATCGAGTTCAAGGATCGCCTGGTCAGCATTCAGCGTGTTACCAAAGTTACCAAGGGGGGCAGAACCTTCAGTTTCTCCGCCATCGTGGTAGTGGGAAATGAAAACGGCGTTGTTGGTTACGGACTGGGTAAGGCCAAGGAAGTCACGGCTGCTATTGCCAAAGGAGTCGATGATGCGAAGAAAAACCTGATCAAGGTTCCTATCCTGAAAGGTACGATACCACACGATCAACTGGGTAAATATAGTGGTGCCCTGGTTTATCTTAAGCCGGCAGCTCCGGGAACCGGTGTTATTGCAGGGGGCGCTATGCGTGCCGTTCTGGAAAGCGTCGGAGTGAAGGATGTGCTTGCCAAATCAAAGGGATCTTCAAACCCGCACAGTGTGGTGAAAGCCACCATCAATGCCCTGATCAAACTGAGGGATCCGTATACGATCGCCCAGCTAAGGGGAATTGAACTGAATCAAGTATTTAATGGCTAATTCATATTAATAAAGGCTGTTCAACCAATGGAAAAAATTAAAATTACGCAGGTTCGCAGTGGCATCGGAAGACCGTTGCGTCAGAAACGCACCCTCCAGGCCCTGGGTCTGAAGAGGATTCGCCATACCGTGGAACATGATGCCACCCCCCAGATCATGGGCATGGTGGGCAAGGTTCTTCACCTGGTTACATTCGAAAAAATATAATAAAAGATAAACGATACTCAAATGGATTTAAGCAATCTTAAACCGGCAAAAGGTTCAACAAAAAAGGTGAAGCGCATTGGCAGGGGCCAGGGTTCCGGTCACGGTGGAACCTCCACCCGTGGTCATAAAGGAGCAAAATCCCGCTCGGGATACTCTAAGAAATTAGGGTATGAAGGCGGTCAGATGTCGCTCGTACGGCGTGTTCCAAAGTTCGGCTTCAAAAATTTCAACCGCGTTGAATATAAGGGAATTAATCTCGATGTTCTGGAACTGGTCGCTGAAAAGAAGGGCATTAGCGTAATTACCGCTGAAGTTCTTGTCGAATGCGGATATGCTTCCAAGCACGACCGCATTAAAATCCTTGGCCGCGGAGAACTGAAAGCAAAACTGGAAGTTACCGTTCATGGTTTCTCGGCTACTGCCAAGAAAGCAATTGAAGAATTAGGTGGAGTTGCTAACATACTTTAAACTTGTTTGAATGAAAAAACTGATTCAAACCATTCGAAATATCTGGAAGATTGAAGACCTCCGCAAGAGGATCCTTTATACAATCGGTATTGTCCTGATCTATCGTCTGGGATCTTATGTAGTACTTCCTGGTGTCGACCCAAGTATGTTAGCCAGCCTGCAAAACCAGACCAAATCGGGTTTGCTCGGGCTGCTGAACATGTTCTCCGGAGGTGCATTTTCAAATGCCTCGATTTTTGCGCTTGGAATCATGCCTTATATCTCGGCCTCCATCGTGATGCAGCTGCTTGGAATGGCAATACCCTATTTCCAGAAACTCCAGAAAGAGGGTGAAAGCGGAAGAAAGAAAATCAACCAGATGACACGTTACCTGACTGTTGTTATTCTGATTTTCCAGTCCCCCGCCTATATCGCCAACCTGGCCTCGCAATTACCCGCAGAAGCTATTTCACCGTTTAGTGCAAGCGTTACGCATCATTCTGTATTCTCATTCTTTGGAATATCCTCCATTATTATTCTTACCGCCGGCTCCATGTTCGTCATGTGGCTGGGCGAAAGGATTACCGACAAGGGAATCGGAAACGGCATTTCACTGATCATCATGATCGGGATCATGGCCCGTTTGCCTTTTGCATTGTTTGGTGAGTTGGTTTCAAGAATGGAGCAGAAAGGTGGCGGTCTTGTTTTCTTTGTCGTAGAAATTGCCTTCCTGGTCCTGGTTATCCTGGTTACGATCCTGCTCGTTCAGGGAACCCGGAAGATACCTGTGCAGTATGCCAAACGCATCGTAGGTAACAAACAGTATGGCGGCGTTCGCCAGTACATCCCCTTAAAGGTTAATGCAGCCGGTGTTATGCCGATCATCTTCGCGCAGGCGATCATGTTCCTGCCGCTTACCATTGCAGGTTTTGCCAGCAACGAGACCCTTACAGGTTTTGCCAGGGTTTTTACCGACATCAACGGAATTGTTTATAACCTGACCTTCTTCATTCTCATCATCTTCTTTACCTACTTCTATACCGCCATTACGGTGAATCCAAACCAGATGGCCGAGGATATGAAAAAGAACGGTGGCTTCATCCCTGGTGTAAAACCAGGTAAAAAGACGGCCGAATTCATTGATGATGTGATGTCAAGGATTACCCTGCCGGGATCAATATTCCTGGGTTTTGTAGCCATCATGCCTGCATTCGTCAGGATGGTGGGTGTTACTTCGCAGTTTGCCCAGTTTTATGGGGGCACCTCCCTGCTGATCCTTGTTGGTGTTGTTCTGGATACGTTGCAGCAGATTGAAAGTCACCTGTTGATGCGTCATTATGATGGTCTGACCAAATCGGGCAGGATCAAGGGACGCTCCTCCTATTCAACCTCCGGTCAATAATCTATGTTTAACAAACAGATGACGATAAAAACGGCCAGTGAGATTGAACTTTTAAGAGAAAACGGGATTATTGTAAGCAAAACGCTTGCAGAAGTTGCAAAACATATTAAACCGGGTGTTAAAACGATAACACTTGATCAGATAGCTGAAGATTTTATCCGGGGGGAAGGGGCGGTACCGGGTTTTAAAGGTTACAGAGGATTTCCGGCTACCTTGTGCATCTCTGTCAATGAAGAGGTGGTGCATGGGATCCCGGGTGAAAGAGTTCTTAAAAATGGTGATATAGTTTCGATCGACTGCGGATGTCAGAAGGATGGTTATTATGGTGATTCCGCCTATACTTTTCCGGTAGGTGAGGTGTCGGAGGAGGTGATGAACCTGCTGAAACGCACCAAGGAATCGTTGTACCGGGCCGTAGCAGTTGCTGTAACCGGAAAACGAGTTGGTGATGTCAGCGCTGCGGTGCAGGAGTTTGTGGAGGGATATGGATATTCAGTGGTGCGGGAACTTGTAGGACATGGAATTGGCAGGCAGTTGCACGAGAAACCGGATGTTCCCAATTACGGGAAAAAGGGATGGGGCGCAAAACTGCAAACCGGGTTGACCATCTGCATTGAACCCATGATCAATATGGGTGTAAAAAGCGTTCTTCAGGACCCTGACGGGT
>CAIYQH010000513.1 GCA_903928285.1 uncultured Bacteroidales bacterium | reverse complement strand
ACGTTTGCTGACCGTTATCGTCATATTGTTCGTGGTGGTGGTTGCTGTGTTGGCCGGAAGTTTTTACATGCAGTTTGTGTACAGGAACTTTGACATGTCAGCCGGCATGTATGGATCGCTTCCCCGTGCACCCCAGGAAGTATATCCCTACAAACAACTCGATTTTATGCTAAATCATCAAGGAGTTTACATAAGAACAGTTTTGAGCACATTATGGGAAAAGAAAAGTTTGATTGCCGAATCCTTTATCGGCAGACTGGGTTGGCTGGATACCCCGCTTCCCGGCCTTTATCATATTTTCGCATGGGGAATGCTGCTGCTGGTGAGCCTTACCGGCCCGTGGGAAATCAATGCCATATCCCCGGTTCAAAGGGGTCTCCTTTTTCTTACCCTGTGCAGTGTTGTGTTCGTTATGTGTACCATGTTGTATATGAGCTGGAACCCCGTCGGCAGCCCAACGATCAGGGGGATCAACCAGGGACGGTATTTTATTGCCATCGCCCCACTGGCGTTTTCTCTTTTTTCAAACAGCCATTTTAAACTACCAAAGAACTTAGTACCGGTCATCTGCCTTTTTTTCATCGTAATTTCAGTGGCAGTCATGACCAGTTCCTTGGTTTTCAGGTATTACCTGGGATAGGTCTGTTCCCGGAGTTTGTTAGTTAACTGTCAGCCTAAATCCAACACATTCATCACCATGTCTTTTGTTAGGTATGTCCATAGGTTACCAGGTAAAATTCAGCGGATGTTTCCTTACTGGCGGGAAAAACCACTCCTTGTCAATATCCTGATCAGGACCTCCAGGCGGCCCAATTATTTCAGGACCTGTATGGAGAGTGTTTACTCGCAGACCTACCCGAATATCCGTGCAATTGTATCCTATGATAATGATGAATCATTTGACTATGTATCCACTTACAGGGGGATAGAACCCATCAGGGTTTATCCCGCTCCGGAACCCTATGCTCCCCTGCCGGCCGACTATCCTTATGATTATTACAAACTTCATCCGAACCTTTATCTGAATACCCTGATGGATCTGGTGACCGATGGTTTCGTCCTGTACCTTGACGACGACGACAAACTCATGCATCCTGACTGCCTGGAGACCATTGTCAGGCACATAACCTCAGCCGACGACCTGGTATTCTGGAAGGTGCAGTTCCCGGGAAGGTATCTCCCTGAGGATAAGTTTTTTGGAATGAAACCGGTTTATAGTCATATTGACACATGCGGGTTTACTTTCCATGCTAAGTATATTCCGCAAACCAGGTGGGAGGGATGGAGCGGGGGTGATTACCGGGTGGTTTCAGGTTTATATGACCGTGTACCCAATAAAATTTTCATTGATGAAATCCTGACAGGGATCCAGCGGGACAACCGGGGAGGGGGCATGGGTAAACAAACGGATAAGCCGGGTTGAAAGGTCAACCAGGGAGCGAACTCCGGTATACTCTGACCATATCACTGGAAAGATGGTAGGATATAAGCTGGCATAATAACGAATTTGATTCCACGATATGTTTAATTGGGTCTTAGATGGATTTTCCCGGTTCCGGGGAAAGAAACCGGTACTGGTCAACATTCTGGTGAGAACCTCCAAACGGCCGAACTATTTCAAAACGTGCATTGAAAGTATTCGGGCACAAACCTATCCCTCCATCAGGATCCTGGTTTCCTGCGACGGGGAGGAAACATTTTCGTATCTTAAGCATTACAAGGGTATTGAGGTGGTCAGGGTTCGGCCAAACCAGGAAGACTATGAGCCTTTGCCCGATGATTATCCTTATGAGAACTACCGCTTCGCGGCTAATCTTTATCTGAACGCGCTGATGGACCAGGTCACCGGTGGATTCATTATGTTCCTTGATGATGACGACCTGTTGTTGCACCCTGCGTCAGTGGAAGAGATCGTCAGCCATATCGGTTCAAAGGATGACCTGTTATTCTGGAGGGTGCGGTTCCCCGGCAGGGATTTGCCAGAAGACAAATTTTTCGGGAAGGCTCCGGTTTATTCCCATATTTCCGGGATCGGATTTGCCTTCCATTTTAGCTATGTTCCGCTTGCCACATGGGATGGCTGGAGCGGCGGTGATTACCGGGTCGCCTCAAGTCTATATAGGAGCGTACCCCGGAAAATATTCATGGACAAGACCCTGACAGGATTGCAGCGAAATTTCCGGGGCGGGGGATTGGGCAGACAAACGGATAAGACGGAATAGCGGGGATGACCGGACCGCCATCAGGTTCCGGCATTCAAAAACCAGTAAATT
>CAIYQH010000512.1 GCA_903928285.1 uncultured Bacteroidales bacterium | reverse complement strand
GCCGGTCCAACAGGAGCCGTTGATATTTCCTGGCCCCGTGTACTGACAACCGGTGTCAATCACAATTCAGTTCATATTATTTGCAATACATGGGTTGCATACCAGGGGCTTAATCTCGCCATATTGTATTACCGTTCGCTTGACGGAGGTGTTAACTGGGATAAAAAACATGTGATCCTCCCCGGAATGACCTCGGCCGATTGCCTCGGATTTGCTGGTGATGAATTAGCCTGGGCTTCTCCAAAGGGTGATACAATTGCTTTTGCCGTTGCCGGAGAGTGGATTGATGGCTTTGTGATGAAATCTTTTGACAATGGGAATACCTGGACAAAAACAGTATTCTTTAATAATCCGTATAAGCTTACCCCCGCCACAACGGTTGTGCCGCGCTTTGCATGCCTGGATGGTTCAATAGCGGTTGAACTGGATAATTTAGGAAAAGCTCATGTTGCAGTCGGAAGAATGTTCGCCAATTGTGATGGAACAGGTGCTACTACAGGTCATAAATATTATCCCGGTACCGACGGGCTTGTTTACTGGAATGAGAATATGCCTGTCATTGATACCACCAGACTGTTGGACCTTGATACACTTGACGCCCATGGGCAATTGCTGGGATATGTTGTTGCGAATGGAAATCCTAACGACACCATCATCGATTTCCCGGCTTATGGTGTTGGATGGTCAAGCTTTCCTCAGATCAGCATCGATAATAAACACAGCATCTTTGTTATCTGGTCGGGACTTACTGTCGGAAATCCAAATCCCGATAATCTGAACTATCGTCATATCTGGTCCCGGAAATTCAATGTATCCACTTCTACCTGGAGCGACATGGTTGATTTCAACAGTGGGATTATGTCTCTATACCAGGAATTCGTCTATCCATCCATGGCCAAGAAAATAGTAGATGGCAATTTAAAGTTTATTTATCAAACTTCAACTACCCCGGGTTCTGCTGTCAAGGATGCTACAGTTGCCTATCACGATAATAATATTGTATCCCTGAATGGCGGGACATGGGTTGGAATGGATAGCCGGACCACTCAGAAAAATAGTGTCATGCAAAACTATCCCAATCCTGTCAAAGACTACACGCACATCAGGATCACCCTTACTGCGTCGTGTGAGGTGACAATAAGTGTCTCCAATGTTGCAGGTATTTCCATGATGGAAATCAGCAAAGGCATTGTTGGTGCCGGAAACCATGATTTTACCCTCGATGCAAGCCATATGGCTCCCGGAATCTATTTTTATACGGTAACCATGGGATCTGAAAAAATCACCAAGAAGATGATCGTACAATAAAGGCCATTATCCTATTGATCATGTAAATAGAACATAATCAATGCTTTGATAAAACCCTGCGGGAAACCGCGGGGTTTTTTTATCTTTGCAAAAAATATCAGGATCCCAGGATGCTCCGGACAGAAATCAAATACCTTATTGGAAAAGAGATCAGGCTTGAGCTGAAGCAGAAATATGTGCTTAATGGCATTCTGCTTTACCTTGTATCAACGATTTTTGTCACCTACCTGGCTTTTGAAAATGCGATCACCGGTGAAACCTGGAATTCGCTGTTCTGGATTATTCTTCTCTTTGTCGCCGTAAACGGGATATCGAAAAGTTTTATCCAGGAAAGCCCTGCACGGCACCTCTATTATTATACGATAGCCAGTCCGCAGGCGGTAGTTCTTTCAAAAATACTGTACAACCTTTTGCTGATGGCCATTCTGTCGGTACTGTCGTTTGGATTTTTTCTCCTGCTGATGGGAAACCATGTGGTCAATGTGCCATTATTTCTTTTGACATTGCTGTTTGGAAGCCTGGGATTGTCGTCGGTACTCACCATGGTTGCTGCCATCGCATCGCGTGCAAGCCATAATTTTTCACTGATGGCTATTCTTAGCTTCCCGATCGTACTACCCTTGTTGGCCTTGCTGATGAAAGTTTCGCGTGCTGCACTCAATAGCATGGATTGGTCAGGTTTGGCACCTCTTCTCGTCATTCTGCTAACGGTCAATGCTGCGGTGATCGCCATGGCCTATTTGTTATTTCCATACCTTTGGAAAGATTGATAATGTGCTGATGTGATAATGTGCTGATGTGATAATGAATTTTTGGTAACATTTTTGGTTCATTTATAAATTTATTTATTCTTTGCATTGCCTGCATTGTTAGCATTGCCTGCATTGTTAGCATTACCTGCATTTTTTGCATTACCTGCATTGTCTGCATTGCCTTCATTGTATGCATTGTTAAAAAAGTTCAACTATGCTTAAACGAGATTGGTGGAAATATTTATCCGGAATTTTATTGTTGTATGCGATTATTGCCGGATTCAATGTGAATATTGTCGAGAATAACATAAACCAGCAGACGATGCGGAACCTGTTTTATCACGTAGG
>CAIYQH010000511.1 GCA_903928285.1 uncultured Bacteroidales bacterium | reverse complement strand
GATCGACTCCAGGATGGCTTTGGCATCGGCCATGTCGTTATAGCCTACCAACGTTCGCTGGGCGGCGATATATGACAGGGCCAGCACGGAGCCCCATTCGCTTATGGCGTCGAGTTTTTTGGCCACCTGCAGCATCTTATGAAACGACAAGGCGGAGATGTCGATGGTTTTCTGAAAGTAATCGTAATCGAGATCGTCATATTCACGCTGTTTCCTGACATTCATCGACATCCCGATCGAATGAAGCACGAAATCAACTTTGCCGCCCAACACCTCCATCGACCTGACAAAAACATTTTCCAGGTCCTTCACGCTGGTGGCATCAGCCGGGATAACCAGCGCATTGCACTGTTCAGCCAATTCGCTGATTTCTCCAAAACGCAGGGCTACCGGCGTATTCGAAAGGGTAAATACCGCGCCCTCCTCATGGGCCTTCGCGGCAATCTTCCAGGCAATGGATTTGTTGTCCAGTGCACCGAAAATAATTCCTTTTTTTCCTTTTAATAAATTATATGCCATTCTTTTGGTTTCGTTTATGAATTAATAATGAGTTAATTTCCCAGCAATTCATGAGCAGTTTTCACTGCTGAATCGGTAACGACATCATTGCTGAGCATTTTTGCTATTTCAACTACACGTTCCTGTCCGGCCAACTGTTTAATGAAGGTGGTCGTAATACCCTTGTTTTCTGTTTTATAAACCCAGTAATGATGATCACCCTTTCCTGCTATCTGCGGAAGATGGGTAATCGCGATAACCTGCATGCGGGTGCCCATCTTTTTCAGGATGGTTCCCACCTTGCCGGCCACCTCGCCCGATACACCATTGTCGATCTCATCAAATACGATGGTTGGCAGCAGGTTTTGCTGGCTGATCATCGACTTGATGCTTAACATCAGCCTGGATAATTCCCCGCCTGAAGCAGCATGGGATAACTCTTTCATTTCAACTCCCTTGTTGGCGCTGAAAAGGAACCTGACCTTATCGATCCCGTCGCGGGACAGCTGTTCGGCACCTGTACATTCAATCCTGAACTGTGCCATAGCGATCCCGAGCTTAGCCATTACCTGGATGATTTCGCCTTCAAATTTTGAAAATACCTTTTTGCGACCCGCGGAAATGGACTCCGCCTTTGTTATCAGCAACGATTCACCTTCGGCAATTTCATTCATGATACAGGTAATCTGGTTTTCAAGATCCACCACATCCACCGCCTTTTTTTCCAGCCCCTCTTTCAGCAGGATCAAATCATCGACCGTAAATAACTGATGTTTTTTCAACAACCGGTTCAGATGATCGAGCCGCTGTGTCATCACTTCCATCGTTTCAGGATCGACTTCGATTTGTTCTTCAATGATGGATAAATCTTTATATAAATCCTTAATATCAATGTAATTACTATTCAAACGCTCAACTAAAACCTGAAGATCGTTCTTATACCTGGCAACACTGCTGATGTGATGGATTGCCTCGGAAAGCTGGGCCAGGATACTGGCTTCAAGGCCCCCGATGAACTGACCGGCGCTGAAGAGGTTGTTTTTGATCTCCTCTGCATGCGTCAGTAGCTGAACCGCCTGCTCAAGTTCTTCAAACTCTCCGGACTTTAAATTGGCTTTTTGCAGTTCATCCAGCAGGAAAAGGTTATAATCCCGTTCGATCGCCGATTTGGCCTCCGTTTGCTGCAGCACGGCCAGCCGCCGCCTGAGTTCGAGTAATCCTGAAAAATCGGCTCTGTAGGAGGCCACCTGCGGTTGAATGCCGGCATAACTGTCGATAACTGCCAGCTGGAAGTTTGAATCGTTGAGGGTTATGATTGAGTTTTGTGAGTGAATGTTGACCAGCCTGTCGCCAAGGTCCTTCAGGATGGCCAGGTTTACCGGAGTATCGTTGATGAAGGCGCGGGATTTTCCACCCGGGCTAATCTCCCTGCGCAGGATGACCAGATCGTCGTAATCCAGCTCGTTGACAATGAACAGATTTTCCAGGTTATACCCGCTGATCCTGAAAATGCCTTCCACCACGCATTTCCTGGTTTCATCCAGCAAAATACCGGAGTCTGCCCGCTGACCCAGGATCAGTCCCAATGCTCCCAGCAGGATCGATTTCCCGGCTCCGGTTTCACCGGTAATCACAGACAAGCCACCCGAAAAATCAATTTCAAGCTCGTGAATAAGGATGTAATTTTTAATTGATAATTTAATGAGCATCGGTAACCATTTGAATTAAAATTGGTACGCCGGCTGTGGTCTGTTATTTAGCGTCTAAAATAGTTTGGTACTTGGAACTGCTGGCCGGATCGATCT
>CAIYQH010000510.1 GCA_903928285.1 uncultured Bacteroidales bacterium | reverse complement strand
TGAATTTTAATAGATCACTGATAATTAACACATTTACTAACAAAAATCAAACTGTATGAGAAAATTTACTATTTTCCTTGCCCTTATGTTGTTCATAGGGTTGCAAGTAGCCAATGCCCAACGTACGATTACGGGCAAGGTGACAAGTTCTGATGATGGTTCCGGCATCCCGGGTGCAACCGTCATGGTTAAAGGTACCGCGACCGGGACAATTACCGACACTGACGGCAAATTCTCCCTGGCCATTCCAAAGGATAAAGAATCTATCCTTGTTTCTTATGTTGGTATGGTGACCCAGGAAATTAAACTTGGCGCCGAAAATCTGGTGAATGTTGTGTTAGCCCCCAGTGTCAGAGAACTGGAAGGCGTGGTAGTCACTGCTTTAGGTATCCCGAGAGAGAAAAAATCACTCGGATACGCTACCCAGGAGGTGAGTGGCAGTGATCTCAATAAAGTTCAGACCAACAACTTTGTCAACTCCCTCTCAGGCAGGGTTGCAGGGGTTCAGGTGAAAACCACGACCAACATGGGTGGTTCTACCAACGTACTGTTAAGAGGAACCAAATCACTGACTGGTGATAACCAGGCATTGTTTGTAATTGACGGGGTTCCTGTCAACAACAGTGTGACCAACTCCGTCAGCCAGCAACAGGCCGGACAGGGTTATGACTACGGCAATGATGCCTCCGACGTGAATCCTGATGACATTGAATCCATCAACGTATTGAAAGGATCGGCTGCAACAGCATTATATGGTTCGCGCGCAGCCAACGGTGTTATCATGATTACGACCAAAAAAGGTGCTGGCAGCACTGCTGGTGGAAAAAAGGGCGTAGGCGTTACCATCAATTCCGGCGTGACCGTTGGTTTTGTTGATAAATCAACCTTCCCCGAATACCAGAACCAGTATGGCGGCGGCTACGGCCACTATTATGACGGACCGGGCAACAACTGGTATATGCGTTATATCAATACCGACGGTACCATCACGGTGAATCCGAAGGATGCCACCAGTAAACTGACACAATGGGTCACCACCTCTGAAGATGCTTCCTATGGCGCAAAATTCGATGGTTCGCCTGTTTACCAGTGGACTGCCGTTGACCCCCAGTCACCCAATTATCTGAAAGCGACCCCATGGCTGCCCGCAGCCAACGGCCCCGTCACCTTCTTTGAAAACCCCGTTACCTTCACTAATTCAGTGGCCCTTGATAATGCCTCCAATCTCGGCAGTTACCGTTTGGCCTACACAAATTACAAACAGAACGGGCTGATGCCGAACAGCGAAATGATCAAGAACAATATTTCATTGAACGGAACCTGGAATGTGAACAACAAATTAACCGTTACCGGTTTTGGAAACTACTCCCTCAACAGCGCCACCGGTCGTAACTCAACAGGTTACAATGACAATATCCTCGGATCCATGCGTCAGTGGATGGAAACCAACGTTGACATGAAGGACCTGAAAAACATGTACAACCTGACCCACCGCAATGCCACCTGGAACTATGCCGACCCTTCAGATGCACAGCCTATTTACTGGGATAACTACTACTGGACCCGTTATGAAAATTATGAAACTGACAAGAGAAACCGTTTTATCGGCAACCTGGGGGCAACCTACAAGGTTACCGACTGGTTAAACCTGTTTGGTCGTTTTTCAGTTGATACCTATTCAGAATTACAGGAAGAAAGAAGGGCTGTCGGTAGTGTTGCCGCAACCTTTGGTATCGGCACAACCCAGGCCGACGGCAGCGGTGGCAGAAGCGACCAGCAATCAGGCTACCTCAGAAGAGATATCCGTTACAGCGAATACAACTATGATGTAATGGCCAACTTCAACAAGGATATTTCGAAATCATTCAACCTGAAAGGGGTTCTGGGGATGAATATCAGAAGAACCAATTATGATCGTCTGATCTCCTCAACCAGTGGCGGTTTATCCATTCCTGAACTTTATTCGTTACAGAACAGTATGGGCCCCCTGCCGCTTCCAAAAGAACTGGCTTCGAAAATCGGTGTTGAAGGTATCTATGCCAGCGCCTCCCTTGGTTATAAAAACTTCCTCTACCTTGATGCTACGGTGAGACGCGACCACGCTTCAACCCTGCCAAAAGCAAACAGCAGTTACTATTATCCCTCTGTTGCCGGTAGCTTTGTATTTTCCAACGTGATTCCCGAAGCCAAATGGCTCTCTTTCGGCAAAGTCCGTCTGAACTATGCACAGGTTGGTAACAGCCCCGGTTTCGACCAGCTCGTTGACAATTATGTAATCAACACCCCGTTCAATGCTCCCTCTTCGACCGTTCCCACGATCAAGAAAAACCCCGATCTGAAACCTGAAAACACAAAGAGCATCGAAGGCGGTCTTGAAATGTACTTCCTCGGCAAACGACTTGGTTTTGACCTGGCTTTATATAAAACCAACACCATCAACCAGATCCTACCGCTTCCCGTCTCCTCCGCCACAGGATACTACACAGAGATCATCAATGCCGGTGAGATCCAGAACCAGGGTATTGAACTTGCCCTCCATGGCACTCCATGCAAAAACAAGAACTTCAAATGGGATGTGACCCTGAACTGGGCCCTGAACCGGAATAAAGTTCTTTCCTTAAAAGAAGGCGTTGACAACCTCCAGCTGGGATCATTCCAGGGTGGCGTTACGCTGAATGCCAAGGTTGGCCAGCCTTATGGAGTACTTTACGGAACCGATTATGTATATAACAACGGACAGAAAGTTGTAAAATCAAACGGCGCTTACCTGAATACAACCAAATCAGACAACATTATCGGCAATATGAACCCTGACTGGACCGGTGGTATTCTCAACAACTTCACCTACAAGAACTGGTCATTTGCATTCTTAATCGATGTTCAGAAGGGTGGCGATATCTTCTCCCTTGACATGTATTATGGCCTTGCTACCGGTTTGTACAAGGAAACTGCCTATACCAACGACCTGGGAAATCCTGTACGGGACCCTATCGTATGGGTTAATCCTTCCGATCATTCCAAAGGTTATGCCGCAAACAGTGGTGGTTTCATCAACCCCGGCGTCAATGTTTCCGCAAACGGAACCGTTACCGCCAACACAACAAGGTTGTCTGCTTCCAACTATGGCGCCTTCGGATATTCAAAGCTTCCAAACAAAGCCTTTGTTTATGACGCAAGCTATGTGAAACTGAGACAGGTTTCATTATCCTATTCATTACCATCCGCTATTTTGAAAAAATGTTTCATCACGGGGGTAACTTTTACGGCTGTGGCATCCAACGTTTGGATTATCTTCAAGAATTTACCATACGCAGATCCGGAATCCGGACTTGGCGCAGGAAACCTGCAGGGTTATACGACAGGTTCCTTACCCTCGACCCGTGATTTTAGCTTTAACGTAAAACTCACCTTCTAAATTAAAAATTATGAAAAAGA
>CAIYQH010000509.1 GCA_903928285.1 uncultured Bacteroidales bacterium | reverse complement strand
GTACGGTGCCATGGATTTCTATATGGATATTATTCCTGATGATAAAGCCATGAAATGCTAATGTACGTTTTTTTACCACCATGTCACAAAGAATGCACAAAGGGCACAAAGCAGCGTTTAAGCGTTATTCCACACAACAAATTCACTTTGTGATCATGGTTGAATTTTCACGATGTCATGGTTGTTGAAATTTGTGTTTCTCGGGAACCGCATTCAAAACCCTTGTTGCAAGAACCCGGAACAGCCTTAAAAACTCCTGTTTTTTCAGGGATTTCTGTTACACCTGTTGAAATTGGCGCTAACTTTGAGTGTGTCTAATCCTGATGAAATGAAAAAATTTATCCTTCTTGTCACATTGCTGGCCCTCTTTAACCAGGCCGGTATCTCCCAGATCAATGGAATACGGCTGCAGCGAACTGTCACAACACCCAAAACCGGAATGCATCTTGAACTACAACCGGTAACAGATGCCGGGGCTGCTTGGCCGGCAGGTTCTGTCCTGGCCCCCCTTACCCCCGGTATTAACTGGCAGGCTACCGATGCCGCCTCCATCGACAACTGTGTGAAGGTCTCGTCCCAGAGTCAGGAAACGGCAGCCGGGTGGGGTCTCAACAACCAGCGGCTTTCGCTTTACGGCAACTCAAGTACGCCGTTGTGGGAAGTCCCCTTTACCATCACCGCCTGGGATGAAGTGATTGATATGACCGAGGACGGAGCCCGCATTGCCAGCGGGGTCAACAGTCAGGTGGAGGTTTATGCTTCCGGCTCCTCCATCCCCTTGTGGGCAACCACCATCTCCAGGTCCGTCAAGGGAATCCAGCTCAGCAACGACGGCCTTCAGGTTTTTGTGGCCGGGGTTAACAAGGTGACCCAGGATTCGTCGTTTATCTATTGTTTCCATGTCGGCCAGAACACCCCGGTGTGGATTAAATCGTTTGCGGGCAACTACACGGCACTGGTGCTGAGCAAGAGCGCAAACCGGCTGCTGCTGGGCGAATACGGCGGGGGAAACAACAAACTCTTTGTGCTGAATCCCGTTACCGGCGCACAAATCTATCAAACCGCCTTTAGCGATCAATACCCGCCCGCCATTTCAGATAACGGCAGGTATATCATCAGCGGAGATTTCAGCGGGCATGTTTTTTTACTGGAATATGTCGACTCCACGGCAACCTATATTGAAAAGTGGAATTATACCGTAAACGGCGCCAATTCATGGGTTGCCGGGATGGGGATCTCAGGCGACGGCAGCACCATCGCTGTGGGTACCCTGATATTCACCACCGCCGGCGGGTATGATGGGGAATTGTACGTATTCAACAACTACTCGCCTGTTCCGCTGTGGATCTATCCCAACATGGGCGACATGGTTCAGTGCGTCGATCTCAGCGCCGACGGTTCCATCATCGCTGCGGGTGGCTGGGGTCCTGTAAACAACGCCACGCCCGACATCCTCTTGTTCCGCAAACAAAGCAATGTACCCTACCTGACTGTCAATTCGCCGGGATCCATCTTCTGCCTCGACCTTTCGGCCGACGGCAAGTCGTGTTCAGCCGGGGGAAAAGCAGTTCATGCCAGGGCTTTTGGTAACGGCGGCAAACTCTACAACCTCAATTCCGACCCGGGCGGCGGAACCCTCAGCGGCCATGCCGTCAAGTCGGGAACAACGCAGCAGGCGGGTGTAAAGGCCGAGATCATCGGGCTCACCAATTATTTCACCTTTACCAATGATACTTCGGGCTATATCCTCAAATACATCCCCGCCGGCACCTACACTGTGCACAATTCCGCTGTCGGCTATATTACAAAGGAGATCACCGGGGTCCAGATCACCAGCGGACAGACAACCCTGAAGGATGTAACCCTCACCCCTGCCGGTATTGCCCCGGCCTGGCTGACGGCAACCCAGGGGGCCGGCCTTACCGTTGATCTGAACTGGCAACTCACCTCCAACCCGGGATGTACCGGGTACCACATCTATCGCAAACAATATCCATTCGATTTTTACCCTGCAACACCGCTGGGGACGGTCGGTGCCGGTCAGCTCACTTACACCGACAATACAGCCCTGCCGCTCACCCATTATTTTTACGCAGTAACAGCCCTGTTACCGGGGCAGCTTGAAAGTCCCTATTCAAACGATGCCGAGGGATGGATCGCCACCGGATTTATAACAAAAGAGATCTCTGCCTGGGTGGGCACCACGCCGGTCATCGACGGGGTGATCAGCCCCGGCGAATGGAGCGATGCCTTCGAGATCGATATCTCCAATTTCCTTGGCAGGAAGGATAACATCCCCAGACCTGTCGGCAGCGTGATGGCCTGGTTCAAGGTGAATGCCGCCAAAACCGCGCTTTACGTGGCCGTTGACAATACCTACGACCAGACGCTGGAGGATCATGATGAAATCGCCCTTTATGTCGACGACAACAACGACGGCCTCTATCCCGCCCCGGGCGACAGCACCGAAGGCAACTACTGGGCAGCCCATTATGCCTCCGGGGATGTGATAAAATTCCGTCCTATCTACAACACAGGAGGCGTTGGCACAACCTTTTACCTGCCCAACCCCCAGATCAAGGTGTCGGCAGCAACAGGCCATGTGGTATATGAGTTTGTTATCCCGCTTGGTACCACCTACAACTGGCAGATCGGCTTCAACAGCCAGAACCAGAGCGGTATCTTTATCTTTGCCCTCGACGACCCTGCAAACTATGATGGCTGGTGGCCCTGTACCGACCAGAATATCTTTACGGCCGAAGGGTATGGTACGATCACCTTCGGCGCTGTTGACGGTATCCCGCCGCCACCCCAGAACCTTCGCCTGAGCAACCCGGTGGCACAGAATATCATGCTGCTATGGGACCAGCCGAACATCAACGATTTCGGCCACTTCAACATCTACATGTCAATCAATGGCGGAGGATCCTTTGCAAAACTCGACAGCACCATAGGAGTCCAGTATTTCCTGACGGCTCCGTCGAACGGTCTCTATAAATTTTATGTCACCACGGTCGACCGTGCCGGTCATGAATCGGGACCTTCGAATACCGTACAGACAACAGTGGTGATCGGCGTCGGGGATCACAACCCGCCGGAGTTGTCGATGATCAAACTGGGACCCAACCCCTTTACCAGTCAACTGAGTATTGATTACAACATCCAGGCCGCCACCCACCTGGCTATCAGGATAACGGACATGAATGGTACCCTGGTGAGCACCGGATTTGAATCGGATGTCACCCCCGGGCTTCATCACCTGGCGCTCGACGGGAACACCCTGAAACCGGGAATCTACCTTGTTCAGTTCAATACCATGATTGGGAAACCGGTGATCTTTAAAGTTGTCAGGATGCCATAAGAGTTTTCCGGCACTGTTGGCTTACTTCATGCGCTGGATCATCCGTTCAAAAAACCTGGATTTGATCTGTTCGCTGGCCATCGCCTGTTTTACAGGGGGAAGTTTCAGCAGTACACCCAGCACGGCCGCCAGCGCGCGGTGGCTCCACAGCACCCGGTTGTCAAAGATCAGGTGCTGCAGTTTCCCGCGTTCAATGGCCATGATAACGGCTTTATGCACGCCGTTAAGGGGGGTCAGCACCCTTTTCGGCCTGGATTTCAGCAGGATCGTTTTTTCGGGGCAGGCGCGTACGCAAACGCCGCAGCCCAGGCATGCCTGCTCATCCAGCCGGGCCTTTTTCCGCCAGGGCTGTGTGGCCATGTTGGCTGAGACCAGCGCCATAGCCTCGACCGGGCATACATTGACGCATTTCCCGCAGCCGGTGCATTTTTCCTCAAGTATTTCAGGAATGAAGTTGGTGGTATGGACCGGGTTGAAAAGGGCAAAACGCCGGGCGGCGATCATGGCTTCGCAGCAACATCCGCAGCAGTTGCAGATAAAATTCACCGATTCCCGCACATTCTCGCCAAACTGCACCAGTTGCCGGTCATAAGCCTGCTGCAGCAGGTCGAGGCATTCAGCGGCACCGATTCGACGGGCGTGGCCGTGTTTGGTCAGCGATTCCGCCGTGCTGTTGAAGGTCATGCAGATCTCCATGGGGGCCTTGCAGGCCCTTCCCATATGTTCCATCTTATGGCGGCAATAACAGATGCCAACGCCTATGTGAGTAGCGGTTCGGATCACCTCCGTCGCACGTTCGTAGTCCAGCACAAGGAGCGCATTCTCCGGCGAAAGGGCCGGTTCATTGACAAAAGTCCGGCCAAGCTGGGTCCGGCCATTGGCAAACAAGGCCCTTATAAAGTCCTCTTCCACATTCAGATACTGATAATAAAGCTCACTGAGGGCCTTCTGGTCGATATCGCCGCGTACCCGCATCAGCGAGAACTCAAAAAAACCTGCCATGGGAGGAGGCAGGGTATAAAAGCTTTTTCCGTAATATTCCACATCGATCAGCAGGGCGCGGCCGGCAAGCTGATCGAGGATCTTACGGGTCTCGTTCATATCAAGTTTCCAGATGATACTGGCTTTCCTGGCGGTAAAGGGTTTAACCGGCAACAACGATACAAGTCCTGCTTCGC
>CAIYQH010000508.1 GCA_903928285.1 uncultured Bacteroidales bacterium | reverse complement strand
TTCCGTTTTTGTTCCGAATTTATTCGGCATGCCGGTTTCCAGTTTTTTAATCACCGGGCGTTCATATCTTGTTTTGCTCATTGTTTTGATTTTTTTGGTTACAACTCTCCGTAAATGCTGATCTGCTCGAACTCTTCCCTGTCAACGATCATATCCCATGAATAGCGGACAAACATTTTGCCGACGGTATAGGTGCTGAAGGGTTTTACTTTTTCACCCAGGGCAAGGTTGACCAGCGCTTCAGGGATATTCTGCCCTACTCCGACTGCCAGGTATATCCAGGCCGGCAAACGGGGATTTATCTCAAGCAGGTATAGTTCCCCTTCCTTGTTTTTCATCAGTTCAAGTTCGAAACCACCGCGCCACCTGGTGTTTTTCAGGAATTTCCGGGTCATGTCGAGCATTTTTTCATCGGCAATGGAGATACCTCCCCATGCTTTCCCCTTGTCGGTAATGTATTGTTTGCGCATCGGGACCGCCGCGATGGTATTGCCTTTCCCGTCGCCCAGCCCCGTCACATTGAATTCGGTTCCATGGACAAATTCCTGGATGATGATCGGGAGCCCCCATTTGGCGCTGATCTTATTGAAATAATTCTTCACCTGCTCGATGCTGTATGCAATGGAGGCATCGTAAAATTTGCCTTTCACGATCATGGGGAACGAAAACTCCGAAGGCAGGCTGTGGACAGTGTTCAGATCATAGAGCACCTTGCTGTGCGGCACGCTGATGCCGTATTTTCTGCCGAAATCATTCAGATTGACCTTATGACGCTCTTCAAACTGGTGAAGCGTGGGCAGGAACATATGAATGCCCATTGCTTTGAGTTTTGGCTCAAGTTTTATGAACGGGTAAAGTTCAGCGTCAAAATTCGGGATGATTACATCAAGTTTTTCCTTCCCGTGGATGTACTCGATCCTGGCCAGTAGCGTGTCGATCCCGGCAGCGGGATAAGGAATGGAATAGGTGCGGGAAACAAGATCGTGCATGTAGATGCCAGGCTCAAGCGATTCATAGGATAAACCGATGATATTGACATTGAAGGAGGCGGATTCATGCAACGCCCTGATCACCGACACCCCCGGGCCCGGCGAATCGATCGCGTTCAACCCTGTTACGGCGATGTTAAGCGTTCGTTTCTTCATGACTTTCAAGCAGGTTATGGTGTTCAAGGATGCCGATGAAATCGAGGTAGTCCTTCTCAAAGGTAGCCTTATCTGTTGAATACTTTTCAAGGATGACCTTGCTGATCTCCTCCGGGCTTTTATTTTCCCGGATGAGGTTGAGGATATCAACCCCGATGGGATTTAACGAGTAAGATTCGCCGTTTACCGGGTTAAACAGCAACCCGGCCTCACTGACAGCAACATTTTTTCGCAGTTTCATAAGTCAATAATTTGAGATTGGTTGAAACATGGTCCCGGCCCATTTTCGGGTCCACCGTTAATTTTCATAATTTGATTGATTCAGTGGCGGCATGCCACGGTTCTGAACCCGCTGCAATAATACAACCAAACCCAACCCCGGGTGTTATAATATTTTACAAAGATTGTACAAGATTTTATTCCGGAAATACAGGTTTTTTTTCCGGGAATTGGCGCCTCATAAGCTTTTCATCTGATTTTGTCGAGTCCCACCCTGCTGGTTGCAGGGGTAACTTTGTATTCGGTCACTGAAATTCCGGTCACAGATTTGAACTGGGTAGAAAGATACTGCACGCTGCTATAGCCCATCATATAAGCGATCTCGCTGAGGGTGAGTTCACCGTATTCGATCAGCTCCTTGACTTTTTCAATTTTATGGAGAATGGTGAATTTTTCGAGCGTGGTGCCTTCATGTTTCGAAAAAAGGGAAGAGATGTAGGGATAAGACATCCCGAAACGCTCGACGAGGTAGTCGGAATTGCGTACCATGGCATTGTAGGTGGAAGATCG
>CAIYQH010000507.1 GCA_903928285.1 uncultured Bacteroidales bacterium | reverse complement strand
GTTCCAGATTTTCCCCGGATCATTTCCGGCCAGCATGATGCCATGGTTGATTTCATCGGATAATCTTTTATCCATGTTTTTATTTCAGATGTTATTCGGCCTTATCAGATAAATTTCATTTTACGGGCGGCAAACAGGCTCATTCTGATTAGCAGCCAGCCGTGGCTGAAGCGGCTGATTTGGGTAGATCCGTATTCCCGGTCGCGATATCGGATGTTGATTTCAGTTATCTTCAGGTTCAGTTTAGCTGCGCCAAAAAGCAGGTCAAAATCGCCGAAGGGATCGAATTCCCCGAAATAAGAGCGGTTCGCCTTGATGGCCTCGTAATCACGTTTGAACAATACCTTGGTGCCGCAAAGAGTGTCCTTGAGCCGCTGCCCCAGCAGGTAGGTGAAAAACATCCCGAAGAACTTGTTGGCCAGGAAGTTCAGGAATCGCATGGAATCTTTGTCCATCGGGTAAACCAGCCTGCATCCGTTGATGAATTCGCCCTTTTTCTGATGCAGGGCCTGATAGAATTTTTCCAACTCCTCGGGTGGCATGGTAAGGTCGGCATCAAGAATCATGAGGACCTCCCCGGTGGCGGCGTCAAATCCTTCCCGCACGGCATTTCCCTTTCCCTTCCCGCTCTGACGGAGCACCTTGATGTTTTTATCCGGGTAGGCCTGCTGCACCCGGAGCATCTCCTCCCAGGTATTGTCGGAAGAATGACCCTCAACAAAGATAAACTCCTGGGAAAGCCCGAAGGCGGATGTTCTCCTGATCGCATTTTCAATATTGCCCCGTTCGTTGCGGGCCGGCACGACAATCGAAACGCTGTGGCCGACCCCGGCGGTAAACAGAGGTCTTGCCACTATGATATTCACCAGGTCGAGCCTGCACACCAGCGGAAGATTGGCCAGCAGCCTGTTGAAAAGGAAATTAATTCCCGGGAGGTACTTGGGAAACAGTAGTTTATGCCGGGCGGTAATGATTTGAAAATCTTCAAGCTGCAAAAGGGTGTCCAGGTCTGCTGCCGAAAGCCAGTTTTGCCTGGGCTGGGGAAGTTTGATATGGAGCTTTTCGCCAAGTATCATGACCGATTCCCACAGGAAGTTATAGTTGGAAATGACCAGCCTGGTTTGCGGATGACAGAGTTTCCGGACATTCTGAAAGACCTTCTGGACATCCCATAAACAACAGGCAAGGTCGGAAAGAATAATGTAGTCGAAGCTTTCTCCGAGGGTCATTTCTTCGGCATCGGCGGTTAAAAAATGCAAGCCTGGGTATCTTTTCCTTGCCTGTTCAATGATGTCAGGGGCAAAGTCAATTCCGACACCATAAACGGGTTTCATGGCTGCCAGCAGGTCACCCAGCCCGCATCCGAGTTCAAGAACCCTTGCATTGGCGGGAATAATAAAGGAAAAATATTTCTCCAGCGAATTGTGGTAAAACCAGTTTCTCCTTTTCCATTTGGCTCTTGAGCCAGAGGCACTGTTGTAATATTCCCTGATTTCTTCTTTTTTCATGGGATCAAGTTCCAATAATCCTTATTCAACCTTTGTATTGACCACTCTGGCCATCCCGGGTATTTCCGGACAAAGCCCGTCACGGTTTCTGATCCTGATCAGTTGTTCCTGTTCTTCCTGATCTGCGAAAGCTGTTCGGTGATGAGCCCCAGCACGAAAAAGATCAGGGTGGAGACAATTCCCAGCAGGCTGCCTACACTGACCCCACGTCCCTCCCAAACCAGCGGCAACCCCCAAACAAGAGAAGCGAGAAAACACATGGCCGACAAGGGTAAAAAGATCTTCATCGGATTGAACAGCATCACGATATTGATGATCTCCATGATCGTCTGAAAGGCAGTCTGCAGACCAATGGTACTCTCCCCGTTGGTTCGTTCCTTTATCCGGATGGGTTGTTCCAGTACCAGGTGCCGGTGGTTGATGAAAATCAGCGTAATCACATCGCTGAACGACATGGTGTCGGGCAGCAGGTAGAGATAATTCCGGGCGAGGTCAGTCCGGTAAACCTTCAGCCCCGAGTTGATGTCGTGGATCGGAACCGTCATCATGATCCTGGCGAGCAAGCGTATGATGAATTTGCCGGTTCCACGATAATAGGAGTTGGATTTCAACCCTTTGCGGGATCCAACGACCATGTCGGCATTGGTTTCTTTCAGGTAGCCGAGCAACTTGCCGATATCTTCAAGATAATGCTGGCCATCGGCATCGAAGGTGACAAGGTACCTTGTTTCACATGCGGCGATCCCGGTTTTTAACGCAGCACCATATCCCTTGTTGAGTTTATGATGCAACACGGTAAGCAACGGTTCGGTGGATAAGGAGGATAGGAATTCCCTGGAATGGTCGGTTGAACCGTCGTTTACAAGGATGATCCGCAAGCGGTTTTCCCTGCAGTAACGTATCAGCGGCGGCAGGAAAATCCCCAGGTTCTTCTCCTCATTGTATGCAGGGATTATAACGGATAACTCGTAGTCGTCATTCATAGAACCAGTTTTTTACCATTGATAATACCTCAGTAGTACCGCTGCGATTCCCCTCACCAGGGTAATAGCGGAGAGCCCGATTATAAAGACCTGCAGGTATTTTGAAAAGATCTGTTCATGCTGAATCTCCTGAAAGATTTTAGGTTTCAGGCCTGGTTTAGATTTCTCCCATGCCGTCCGGCTGGCGCTGAGCAGGAAATTCAGTTTGTCCGAAACCCTATTATTGTAGGCGAGCAGCAGGAGCAGCGGCGCCAGCGGGATAAAATACCGGCCCTGGATCCCGAAGAGTTTCCCCTGTGCCACGAAGGAGGAGTAAACATACATGGCAGTTTCAATTGCCAGTGCTGCCACGATAAAAAGAAATAGCAGCAGGAGTTTTCTTTGCCAGCCGAGTTGAACCTTCTCTTCGGCCATACAGATTGCGGTGATCAGCAGTACGATAAGATAGAGGTTGACCAGGCTGTCGGGGATAAAGGTGTCGAGCCAGCCCATGGTTCCAACGAAGTTGTTCAGTATGTCGGCCCGCATGTTTTCAAAGTTTGTGGTTATCAGCAGGTTGATAAAAACCTCCGGATGGGTCCGGATATATTCGAACTGTAACGGCGGGTTGATTTCAGGCTTTGGTCCATTGGCAGCCAGGGCCGGGGGGAGCCCCGGCGTGCCTTGTTCCGCCTGGCCTGCCACCTGCTCTGATTTTACTGTGTTACCGGGTGCCGGGCCCCCTGCGGCAAGTTTCCAGATGCCAAAGCCAAGCAGCAGTGTACAAGCCAGGATGGTGGCTGCCAGCAGGTATTTTGACAATGACCTTGTCCTGCTGAAGGGAATGATAAAGAAAAGAGCGCCCAGGATGAGATAGGGAGGCTTGCTGAATGCCAGCAGTGCCCAAAGGAAGCATAAAAGCCCGAGATCTTTCCATGTCATCACCTTTTCAGGCCGGAAGGCATAATACAGGAACATGGCGGTCAGCAGGAATGATCCGCTGATGACGAAAGCATCGTAAGAGAGGGAGGCCATCAGGAACATCGTTTTTGGCATCAGCGCCAGTAAAAAGAAGATCCACTTGCCCACGGGCGCGATCCTGATCGCCATGAAGACTAATAATATTGAGCAGAGCAGGTTGAATAACCTGCCGAAATACATCAGTGCCAGCGGGGAGGAGGTGAAAATCTTCCCCGTGAAAAAGCCCATCACCTGGGCCGTATAAGGAATCGTGTAGGCAGGGCCTTTGCTGGGCACCTGCCTGGCAGGATCAACTTTCAGCTTTTTCACCGACATGATTTCAGCGAGGCTGGTCCTCTCATCCGGGTTTGCATGCAGCCTTAAAAAGGTTGAATCGAGCATCACAAAAGCCGAGGGAATTGTCTTCTGCGTCGTTGAGATTTGCCCCTGCGACAATTCCACTACCCGCGCCATATGTGATCCCTCGTCGGGAACCTGCAACGGCGGGGTAAAGAACAGGAATGCGAGGCCGGCGGCAAGGGCAAAAACCAGGTAAACATATTCGGGACGGATGCGGATCCCCGCCAGGAATTTGCGGATCGCCGCGAAAAAGGCAATCGCGGCGGCCAGCAACAGGGCGACAATGTAAAGTAGCCAGGAAATAGTGGCCGAGCGCGAACTGTCGGATTCATAGGTGCGGAGGAAGATGGCGCCGGGATAGGGATAGTGCTGGCCGTGAAGGGAGGTGATCAGGTCGTCGTTGCTGAGGGCGCAGGCATAGAGTTTCCCGATGGAGGCCTCCTTGTTAAACAGGCTGTGCACGCAGTTGAGGCTGTCGCCATCCTGCGAAAGGAAACAGATGGAGATTTTATTACCCTTCCCTATTTTCAGGCTCTCCCTGAATTGAAATGCATGGAATTTACGGTCCTCAATCTGCCTTGAAGAGAACTTCTCCTTGAAGAGCAGGTTGAAATTACTGTCAAAAACAACAATGGTGTTGGTGTTTGTGTTTTCACGGTCCATGGTGATGTAACGGATATGAAAACCATTGAGATAATCTTTTTTCAGGGTAACCTCCTGTACCAGCACGATCCCCCTGATAAATCCATCGTCGAGATAGGGGTTTTTGCATCGCGTGGTTTGGGTAATGCCGAGCAACGGTGGTTCCGGCACGTAAAACCTGAGCGCAATGATGGCCAGGAGGAGGAAACAGAGGGCGGTGAGGAGGTGTTTTTTAGGGGGCATTGGGGTCATTTAGGCAATGGGCAAAAGGCAACAGGCAGTCGGATTTGGGGTTAGAGGATGTTGTAGTATCTGATGAGGGTCAGGTAGATGGCATAGGCGAGTGTAAACATACAAAAACAGGCGGTGAAAAGATAGAATGATTTATTGAAAAGTTGTTCCTTTTCAAGGATTTCCTTTAAAATTTCAGGTTTTATTTTGGGTTTGGCGGTTTTGTATTCTTTCCGTCGCAGGGTGAACAGGAGGTTGAGCCGGGTGTTGAGGTAGCGGTTGTAAAACAGCATGAAAACGAGAGGGGCCAGTGGAATGAAGTATCGTCCCTGAACCCCGTGGATAATCGTTTTTGCGGGACTGGTGGCATAAAGATACATGGCGGTTTCGATGATCAGGAAACCCATCAGCAGGATGATAGAGAGCAGCGATTTTTTAAGGAGGCCAAGTTTGATCCCTCCTTCGGCCATCATCAGGGCCGAAATGACGAGGAACAGCAGAAAAGAGTAGGTAAGTGTCTTGGGAAGTTCGACATCGATCCACCCCAGGAAACCGACAAAACTTTCCAGCACATAACCGTGGTTAACGATAAAGGCGCTGTTGAGGATGAGGATTATATAGGATGGAATGTCGTTCATGATATGGTTCAGCTGTACATCGGGCCTGAACAGGGTTTCGGGTGATGATGTGACAGTTACCCTGAACGGGGTTCCCTGGAAAAAGGCTGTCATTACCGGGAGGCCTTTATAGAGAAACAGTCCCAGGGCAACCACGCCGATGGAAATCATGATGTATTTGTAGAGAACTCCGAATTTTTTCGGGGGGATCAGAAAGAAGAGCAGGGCGAGCAGGAAATAGGGCGGTTTGCAAAAAAGCAGCAAAAGGGTGAGCAATCCCATCAGGGCCAGGTCTGTTAGCTGCAGGTTCCTTTTGCAATCATAGGCGTAATAGAGAAAGATGGCAATGGTAAAGAACGAAATGCCGATGGTCAGCGTATCGTACGATAATGAACCGAAGAGGAACATCGTTTTTGGCATCAGGGCAAGGATAAGGAAAAGCCATTTGAAGGAGGGGGTGATCCGGATGGCAAAGAAGACGATGATGATAGCCGTCAGAAGGTTGAACAGCCTGGCGATATACATGAGGATCAGCGGCGAGGAGGTGACGAGTCGCCCCAACAGAATCCCAAGCGCCTGGGGAAGGTAGGGAAGGGTATAACCCGGAGCCGAAACCTGGGTCCGGGCCTGGGGTTCAAGACGGTCTTTCAAATGGGCCGCGATTTCCGCCAGGGTGGTTTTATTGGCAGCGGCAGCATGCAGATCGCTGAAGGCGGTATCAAGCCTGACAAGGGAGGTGGGTACGCTCGCATCCGTATGCGTAAAGCGGAATTCGGAGATCTGATAGGATCTGTAAAAATGGCTGCCTTCGTCGGGAACCTGCGTCGGAGGTGTAATCAAGGCAAAGATAACAGAAAAGGGCAGGGCCAGATAGGCGAAAATCCATTCAACCCTGAGCGTGGTTTTCGCCAGCCGGCTCCTGATCCAAAAAAAGAAAATGATGATCAGGGAGATGATCAGCGCCATGGTATACAACAGAATCTTCATGAACCAGAACTGGCCATACTTTGTTTTATAGGTCTGGAGCATTAAGCTGGCATGATAATGGCGTGTTTTATCCTTAATGGAGGTCAGGACATCATTCCCGACCAGCTTTGAGACATGGAAACCCCCGATGGAATCAGTGAGATTGATCAGGACAGAGGCTGAGTTATCGGTCGTTCCGTCGGGGGAATAGAGCACCAGGGATATTTTGTTTCCCTTCCCGACAAAAACAGGTTTGTTAAAATAAAAGGTTGAGAGGTCGCCCTCTTTCAGCACGAGGGAGGAAAACGACTCCCGGTGCAGGATTTTCCCTGTCGAGTCGAGTATAAGCAATATATTCTGATTGGTGTTGATCCTGTGGTTCAGGGTGAAAAACAGGCTGATCCCGTTAAAATAGTCATTGTTTGCAACCAGCTCCTGGGTAACGATATCACCGATCCCCAGGCTGGGTATGATGGCGGCCCTGCGGGTCATATTCGACCGGGACGGAATAGGAGAGAGGGGGTTGATCGGGGTTAAGGTGATGGTGATGGCAGAAATTATCAGAAACAGGATGCCAAAAATGATACGGATATTTATTTTCATTTTCCAGGGATATTTCAACGGTAAAATTTCGCGAAGCAGGTCGAGTAAATATTCTTTACAATTCCGGAAATTTTAGTAAATCTTATGGATTTATGCAAAATTGGGAAAATTTATTAAATGGTAAAAAAAAAATCCATTTTCC